>NZ_JBDNGN010000015.1:0-2999 GCF_041689225.1 Hyphomonas sp.
ATCTCTACGACCCAAAGGAATGCTGGAACTATTTCAAGGAAGCCGGATATGTGTCAGATTAATCGCACGGTGCTCTAGTGGATGCGGACCACGACGCGCGCATCCTTCGCCTCGTATTTGCGGCCACGATCATCATAGCTGAACGTGGAATCATAGTGGACGCGCTCATCGGCTTCCCATGTGTACTGAAAGGAATCGTAGCAATCATATCCGTTGTACCGGGCGTTCCATGTCTGGTCGCGCCGCACTTCATGGCGCGTGTGCCAGCGGTCGGATTCATAGCCTTCATAGACGCAATGCTGATGCGAATGGCTTGCGTGTGGATCGTCGGTGCGAACACCCACGCGGGCATCAACGTCTGTTTCTACGCCAACACCGACACCGACACCCAGTTGGGCAGTGGCAGGGAAGATGGCGATGCTCGAGCCGATGCCAAGTGAACCGATAATTACGATATTGTTCAAGGACTTAATCATTGTCAGTTCTTTAGTTTTGCGCCCAAAGAACGGCTGGGCTTCCACAAGGTTCCTGACTGCGTGTGCTAAGCCTTGGCGGCCAGTGCCCCCGGTCCGCGCAGCTCTTCCATGGTGCGGATCGCCTTGGCGGCCGTGATGCGGGCCAGGTGCCGGCCCTTCTCGTCGCGCCAGTCGGCTTCCACCAGGCCAGTGGTCTTGCCGCGGCTGACGAGGCGGCCCTCGATCGTGATCAGGCCGTGCGGCACCGGGCGCAGGATACGCGTCTGCAATTCCATTGTGGTGAACCATTCGCCGTCTTCCAGCGCACTGGCCATCGTCATCGACACGATATGGTCGGACAGGCCGGCAACCCAACCGCCGAAGACACGTCCCTCGTTGATGTCGCGTGAGCCGTCATTCGGCCATTCATAGCGGGTGTGGCCGTAGGAAACCTCCTTCAGCCAGAGGTCGGGCCGGATGCCGAGATTTTTGATACCGGGCGGGAAGTCCCAGGTGCCGTTTTTCAGGCGGGCGAAAAATTCTGACTGCTGGGTGGAAAGTTCGGTACGGTTCATGCGAGGCGGGCTCCGTTGGGTAGGTTTGTGTCGGGCGAGAACATCACGATGGCACCGTCTGCATCGGGAAACCCGAGCGTCAGCACTTCCGACATGAACTTGCCGATCTGGCGGGGCGGGAAATTGACGACGGAGGCAACCTGTTTGCCGACAAGCGTCTCGGGTGTGTAATGCACCGTGACCTGCGCTGAACTTTTCTTCACGCCAACGCCCGCACCGAAATCGATCACCAGCCGCAAGGCGGGCTTGCGGGCGCCGTCCAGCCGAGCGGCTTCAAGGATCGTTCCGATACGGATGTCGATTTCGCGGAAGGTGGCGAAATCGGTCGGCGCCGCCTCCGGAGAGTCCGGTTCGTCAGTCAGGTGCATCTTGGGTTCAGCAAGTCGCGCCGCCATCGACGACCATCATTTGGCCGGTCATGTAGGCACCCGCTGCCGAAGCCAGGTACACGGCCGCACCGGCGATCTCGACCGGCTCGCCGATCCGCGCCATGGGCGTGCCCGACAGGGCGCGTTTGAGGTTTTTCGGGTCTTCCCAGAGGGCGCGCGCGAAATCGGTGCGTATCAGGCCCGGCGCAATACAGTTCACGCGGATATTGTCCTTGCCGTATTCGGTCGCCAGGTTGCGGGCGAGCTGGAAGTCGGCGGCTTTCGAGATGTTGTACGCGCCGATGATCGGCGAACCGCGCAGGCCGCCGATTGATGAGACGAGGATGATCGCGCCGTCCTTGCGATCGCGCATTTGCGGCATGCACATCTGGATCAGCCAGTGGTTCGAGATGATGTTGTTCTGCAGGACTTTCTCGAACTGGTCGTCGGTGATGCCTTCCATCGGGCCGTAATACGGGTTGGCGGCGGCGTTGCAGACAACCACATCCACCTTGCCGAACGCCTTGTTCGTGGCGTCGACCATCGCCTGCAATTCGTCCTTGGAAGAAATGTTCGCGGGCACGGCAATCGCGGTGTCGTCGCCGTGCTTCTTGTTGATCGCGTCGGCGACTTCCTGGCAGGGGCCGGGCTTGCGTGATGAGATCGTTACCTTGGCGCCCTGATCGGCCATGGCCTCGGCAATCGCCCGGCCGATGCCGCGCGAAGATCCTGTAATGATGGCTGATTTTCCGGATAGATCAAACAGGCTCATGGCACCGCTCCCTCGTGTTTTATGTCTGGGGCGAGGGTAAGGTCTGACGCGCCCTGCCGCTAGGGGTTACCTAGCGAAAGGCGTAAATTAGGTGGATTCGGGCGTTTTGTGCGGATGCGCCGGGTGCCTAGGTCAGCAGGCTCCATTCTTCCGCCAGGATTTCCGCGAGGCGCTCGGTACGTTTCCGTACGACTTCCGGTGTCCAGGCGTCCTGGTCCATCAGATCGCGGGTCAGGGCAAAATCCGCGCCGCCGCCACCGTTGAAATAGACTTCCTTCTTGGCGCGATAATCGAGCCGGTCTGCCTTCTGGTTCACCTTGTTGGTCAGCAGCACGAAATTGCCGAGCGTATCGCATTGTTCGCGGCGCTTGGCAGGGTCGGGCCATGTGACCATCCAGTGGCTGTCCTCGTGGACATTGCGCGGCAGGACGTGTTCGACCGTCGCGTCCGATTCCGGGGGAATGGTGAAGCCGCCATCGAGCGCCGCATTGAGACGCAGCGCCATGGCGCGTCTCTGGCCGAATGTCGCGAACCGGCCCAGCAGGCGCTCGCGCACCTTGCGGGCTTCATCCTTCGAGATCGCGAAAGGGCCGTTCTTTGCGAGGAGTGTGCGCTCGTTGGTCACCGCGTCGCTGACCTTGTTGAAGCGCTTGTTGCGCTGGTCCTTGTCGTGGAGGACCAGCTGGATGACGTAGCCGAGACGTTCGAGGTCGGTAAAGAATTGCGGCGCGATGGGGGAATCGATTCCACGCTCGACGAGGAATTTGAGGGCAGGTGCGCGCCAGCTCTGTTGCTCCAGCGCGCGCAACTGGTTGAGCTTGTCGGCGAC
>NZ_JBDNGN010000016.1:0-37824 GCF_041689225.1 Hyphomonas sp.
ATCGGCGTCGCCTACTTCCTTGTCGCCGTAGCCTTCAAATCCTATGCCGAACCGATCCTGATCCTTCTGGCCGCCATCCCGTTCTGTTTCACGGGCGCCATGGTCGGACATCTCGTCATGGGCTTCCCGCTCAGTATCCTGTCCTACATGGGCATCATGGCGGCGGCTGGCGTGGCCGTGAACGACAATCTCGTCCTGCTGGATTACGTCCACCAGCTCCGGGACCGGGGCATGGATGGTGCGCAGGCGCTGATCGAGGCGGGCACCCGCCGCTTCCGGCCGATCCTCCTCACCTCGCTCACGACATTTGTCGGCCTTTTCCCGCTGATGATGGAGCGCTCGATCCAGGCGCAGTTCCTGATCCCGATTGCTGTCGGCCTCGCCTTCGGGGTCCTGTTCGCCCTGTTCGTCACCCTGTTTTTTGTGCCCGCCCTGTATGGCATCGGCGCGGATATCAAACGCTTCTTCGGCTACCTCATTTCCGGCAAACACCGCCCGGGCTTCGATGCCCTGCTCGACGAGGAAGCACTCGAAACGCTCGCGCCCGTGCCGGCTGAGTAAGCATGCGTCACCACAGCAATGGTTGGAGGCAACAGAGCTTAGGCTCTTGCCTTCAACCCCTTGGTCGCTAAACCCCCCGATATGCTCACCATATCGAACCTCGACTACCGCATTGAAGCGCGCCTTCTATTTGAAGGCGCCGGCGCCCAGATCGCATCCGGCTGGAAAGTCGGCCTCGTCGGACGCAACGGCACGGGCAAGTCCACGCTGCTCAAACTGATCCGCGAAGAAATCACGCATCCAACCAATGACGGCTCTATTCGCCTGAACCAGGGCGCCCGCCTCGGCTGGGTCGCGCAGGAAGTCGCGCCGACGGATGAAACCATTCTGGAAGTCGTTCTCGCCGCCGATACCGAGCGTCACGCCCTGATGCAGGAAGCCGATACCGCCGAAGACCCGATGCGGATTGCCGACATCCACACGCGTCTCGTCGATATCGACGCCTGGTCGGCAGACTCGCGCGCGGCCGAAGTCCTGATGGGCCTCGGCTTCGTCCAGAGTGACCTTGATCGCCCGACCCGGGAATTCTCCGGCGGCTGGCGCATGCGCGCCGCCATCGCCGGCGTCCTGTTCTCGCAGCCAGACCTGCTCCTGCTCGACGAACCGACCAACTATCTCGACCTTGAGGGGGCCGCCTGGCTCGAAGGCTATATCAAGAAATATCCGCACACCGTGCTCATCGTCTCGCACGACCGCGAAATGCTGAACCGCTGCGTCACTCATACGATGGCGCTTGAGCACCAGAAACTCACCATCGTGCCCGGCGGCTATGACGCCTGGCTCAGGCTCCGCGCGGCCAAATATGCCCAGCTGGAAAGCCAGCGCGCCAAGCAGGAAGTCGACAAGGCGCACCTCCAGGCCTTCGTTGACCGCTTCCGCGCCAAGGCGTCCAAAGCCCGGCAGGCCCAGTCACGCGTGAAGATGCTCGAAAAGATGCAGGACATCTCGATCCCGATGGCCGAACGCACGACCCCATTCAACTTCCCTGCCCCCGCCGACAAGATGGCGCCACCCTTGCTCGAACTGCGCGGGGCTGAACTCGGATATGGTGAAGACGCCAGCATCCTGCGCAATGTTACCCTGCGCCTCGATCCCGATGACCGGATCGCCATTGTCGGCACGAACGGTCAGGGCAAGACGACTCTGGTAAAATCCATTGCCGAGCGCCTGCCGCTGATGATGGGTGACCGTGTCACCCACAGCAAGGTCCGCATCGGCTACTTCTCCCAGGACCAGCTCGACGAACTGACGCCCGGCGAAACCGTGCTCGATCACGTCCGCCACGCCATGCCCAAGGAAACGCCGATCTCCAAACAGCGATCAACAGCGTCCATGATGGGCTTCAGCCATGAAAAGGTGGATACCAAGGTTGAAAAGCTCTCCGGTGGCGAAAAGGTCCGCCTCCTCCTCGGCCTCATGGCCATGGACAAGCCTCATATCCTGATCCTCGACGAACCGACGTCGCACCTCGATATCGACAGCCGCGAGGCGCTTATCTACGCCCTCAACGACTTTAAGGGCGCCGTCCTTCTCATCACGCACGACATCTTCCTCGCTGAAGGCACCGCCGACCAGCTCTGGTTGGTCAAGGATGGCAAGGCCGAAGTCTATGATGGCGACCTGCAGGATTACCGCGCGCTCGTGCTTCAGGCCGACCGAAACAAATCGGATAGCAAATCGAAATCCAGAAAGTCTGATCCCGTCGTAGCAGCCCCCAAGGTTAACAAGGCCGACCAGCGCCAGCGCTCATCCGAAAGCCGCAAGGCCGCCTCGGGCCTCAAGCGCAAGGCCGACGACGCCGAGAAGCGACTGAACACAATCAACGCCCGGATCACGGCGATTGATGCTGACCTGTCGAAGCCCGGTCATGCCTCGGAACAGCTCCAGGACCTGCTGCGCCAGCGCGCCGATCTCGTGGCGGAAGCCGAAGCCACCGAGCTGTCCTGGCTGCAGGCGGTCGAAGACTATGAAACGGCTCTCAACGCCTGAGCACTGTGCGCGCTGCCCACCACCGCAAAAAATGTGTGCTATTAGCCATCATCGGTGCGTTTTTCCGCCACGGAACCCGATTTTGAGGTCGCTGTCACAATAGTAGTACTATACAAACCGGGCTAAATTGCGCAGTTAGAAATTGAAAAAACCCCGCACAGAATATGCAGGTTGGCAGTTTAGATTGTCCGGGCATGCGTACATGCTCGCAGAGGATTAGAATGGGTGTTTCAGAGAATCTGAAAAGAGCCATAGCCTTCCCGCGGGAACCGGTGGTGCTCGCACGGACCTCGTCGGCGGGTCTCGATATTCTGGAATTGGAAGAGCAGGCCGACGCGTCCTCAAACCAGGTTCACCTGCCGCCGATCTATCCCGAATGGCTCGGTGACCGGCTCTTCGCACACACCCACGGTTGTCGCTTCAATTACGTGGTCGGAGAAATGGCCCGCGGCATTGCCACCACGCGAATGGTCGTCGAAGCGGTGCGCGCGGGGTGTGTCGGTTTCTATGGCAGCGCTGGCCTCTCGCCGGATGTCATCGAAGCCGGCCTGAAGGAAATCAAGTCGCAGCTGACGCCTGACCAGACAGCATGGGGCGCCAATCTTATTCATTCCCCCCAACAGCCCGGTTACGAAGCGCGCGTCGTCGATCTCTTTCTCGCTCAGGGCGTGAAGCGGGTGTCAGCCTCCGCCTTCATGAAACTCTCAGTTGAACTGGTGCGCTATACCGCCGTCGGCCTGTCCCGCGCGCCGGACGGAAGCATCCGCCGCGACAATCATGTCTTCGCCAAGGTTTCCCGCACCGAAGTGGCTGAGCCCTTCATGTCGCCCGCACCCGCCAAACTGCTCGCAGAATTGGTGGCTCGCGGCGCCATCACCGCCGAACAGGCCGATCTCGCGTCGAAAGTTCCGGTCGCCGCTGAAATCACGGCAGAATCCGATTCCGGTGGGCATACTGACAATCGCCCTGCCAGTGTCCTTTTCCCGTCGCTGGTCTTGGCCCGCGATCGCGTCGCCGCCCGCACGGGCGTAGACGCCAACTCGGTCCGCATCGGTCTCGCCGGTGGCGTCTCGACGCCAATGGCCGTCGCCGCCGCCTTCCAGATGGGCGCCGCCTATGTCCTTACAGGGTCCGTTAATCAGTCCGCCGTAGAATCCGGCCTGTCGGAAGCAGGACGCCGCCTGCTCGCCAAAGCAGGGCCCGCCGATATGACCATGGCCCCCGCCGCTGACATGTTCGAGCAGGGCGTCGAAGTTCAAGTGCTCAAGCGCGGCACCCTGTTCGCTATGCGGGGAAAGCGCCTCCACGCCATTTACAGGTCGGGAGCGAGCTATGAGACCCTTTCCCAGAAAGATCGCGACTGGATCGACGACGTACTCGGCGAACCCTTCGACGCGAGCTGGCAGAAAACCTATGCCTTCATCTCGCAGGCCAATCCCGCCGAGGCCGCCCGCGCCGAAACCGACGGCAACAAACGCCTCGCCCTGGTGGCCCGGCGCTACCTCTTCATGGGCGCCCAATGGGCCCGTGAAGGCACACCCGGGCGCGAAATGGACTACCAGATCTGGTGCGGCCCCGCGATGGGCGTGTTCAATGAATGGGTTAAGGGCAGCTTTCTTGAACCGACGGAGAACCGCACCGTCAGGCAGATTGCCTGGAACCTGCTCGAAGGTGCCGCACAAATCACCCGTGCCGGACAGCTACGCGCACTTGGCCTACCAGTTGCACCTACAGATTACACCTATATGCCCCGTCAGTTCGCTGACGCTGAATGAGACAAAAAATGGTAAATGAGACCCGCACTCAGGCTGAGCCCATCGCTGTCATCGGGGTCGGATCGATCTTTCCGGGTCGGGGTGGCAATACCGGCTATTGGCGCGACATCTTCCAGGGTCGCGACACTCTGACCGAGACACCGGCCTCGCACTGGCTGCTCGACGACTATTATGATGCCAATGCGCTGACGCCTGATCGCACCTATGGCCGCCGGGGCGGCTTCATTTCGCCCGTCCCGTTCGACCCCCTTGCTTTCGGCATCCCCCCGAATGCCCTGCAGCAGACTGACAGCGCTCAGTTGCTGGCGCTCATCGCCGCCAAGCACGCGCTCGACGATATCGAAAGCTCAAGCGGCGTCGAGATCGACCGCACCCGCACCAGCGTCATGCTTGGCGTTGCATCTGCGACTGAACTCACCGCCCATATGGCCGGCCGCCTCCAGCGCCCCGTTTGGGTCAATGCCCTGCGCCAGTCCGGCCTCGGCGAGGCGGACGTGCAGGCCATCGTCAAGCGGATGGAAGACCATTACATCGAGTGGAAGGAGAGCACGTTCCCAGGCCTCCTCGGCAACGTCGTCGCCGGACGCATCGCCAACCGGCTCGATCTCGGCGGCAGCAACTTCGTCACCGACGCAGCCTGCGCCTCCAGCCTCTCGGCCCTCCAGATCGCTCTGCACGAATTGCGGGCAGGCGATTCCGACACGGTCCTCGCCGGCGGTGTCGACGCGCTCAACGACATCCTGATGTACATGTGCTTCTCGAAGACGCCGGCCCTGTCGCCCACAGGCGATTGCCGGCCCTTCTCGATGGACGCCGACGGCACCATGCTTGGCGAAGGCGTCGGCATCCTCGCTTTGCGCCGCCTGTCGGACGCGGAGCGTGACGGCAACCGTATCCACGCCCTCATCCGCGGGATCGGCGGCGGATCGGACGGCAAGGGCACCGCCATCTATACGCCGCTCCCATCGGGCCAGGCCCGCGCCATTGAGCGCGCCTATGTCCAGGCTGGCTACGGCCCGGAAACTGTCGACCTTGTCGAGGCGCACGGTACCGGCACCAAGGCGGGCGACAAGGCAGAACTGGCCGGTCTCCACCTCGTATTCGACGGCAAGGGCGATGGCGAACCCTGGTGCGCCGTTGGCTCGGTCAAATCCCAGATCGGTCACGCCAAGGCTGCCGCCGGCGCCGCCAGCCTGATCAAGGCTGTCCATGCCCTCAGCCGCAAGACCCTTCCGCCTACGATCAAGATTGGCGAACCTGCCGATGTGCTGAAAGACAGTCAGAGCTTTTACCTGAACAGCGAAGCGCGCCCCTGGATATCGGCGGAGTCCCGCCCGCGCCGCGCCTCGGTCAGCTCCTTCGGCTTCGGCGGCAGCAATTTCCACGTCGCGCTTGAGGAATATACCGGCCTGACCGCCATCCTGCCGCCGCGTGTCTTGCCGTCGGAACTCTTCCTGCTCTCGGCCGGCGCCACCGACGGCCTTGTCGAAGAACTAGAAGGTCTGACCCATACGGAAACTGATGAAGACGGTTTCGCCGCCCTCGCCGCATCCACGCACGGCACTTTCGAAGCCGACGCCCGCGTCCGCGTCGCCATCATTGCCGACGACCAGAAGGACCTCGCCGCCAAGGCCTCGCGCCTGGTCGGGCAGGTCGAGACCGGCACGTTCGGCACCGCGCCGCTCGGTGCAGGCATTCACGCATCCACCACGCCACCGGAAACAGGCAAGGTCGCCTTCCTGTTCTCAGGCCAGGGCAGCCAATATGTCGGCATGGGCGCCGATCTCGCCATGGCCTTCCCGGCGGCCCGCGCCGTGTGGGACATGGCCGCCAGTCACAAGACGACCGGCCCGATGAAGCTCCATCGCCTCGCCTTCCCGCCAGCCGCCTTTGATCAGGTCGAATTCGGCGAGCAGACCCAGCGTCTCACCGAAATGCAGAACGCCCAGCCAGCGATTGCCGCCGTCGCGCTCGCCCAGCTCGCTTTGCTGGACCGCCTCGGCATCGATGCTGACATGGCCGGCGGCCACAGCTTCGGCGAAATGATGGCCCTCCACCTGGCGCGAAGCTTCGATTCAAATGGCGCCCTCAGCGTTGCCGCGGCCCGCGGCCGCCTCATGGCAGAAGCCGCAAGGTCCACGCCCGGCGCCATGATGGCGGTCCAGACGGACTCCGAAACCATCGCCGCCATCGTCGCTAAAGTGCCGGATGTCGTCCTCGCCAATGACAATGGCCCCAGCCAGGTCGTCCTCTCCGGCCCGGTCGGCGCGATAAAGGCCGCTGAAGCCCTGTGCATCGAAAAAGGCCTGAAAGCCCGCCGCCTGTCGGTCGCGACCGCGTTCCATTCCTCCATCGTCCATGCTGCCGTCGAACCGTTTGCAGCAGAACTCGCCGCCCTGCGCCCGCGCAAGCCGAAATTGCCGGTCTACGCCAACGCCACCGCATCGCCCTACACGGTGAAGGTCGCCGACCTGCCTGCCGTCATCGCCGGACAGATCGCCACCTCCGTCCGGTTCCGCGAACAGGTCGAGGCCATGTATGCCGCTGGCGCCCGCCTCTTCGTCGAAGTCGGTCCCGGCTCGATCGTCACCGGACTCGTCAAGGACGTCCTCGGCGACCGCCCTTTCCGCGCCGTGTCGCTCGACAACAAGCGCACCAACGGCCTCACGCAATTCCTGTCGGCTGTCGGTGAACTCAGCGTCGCCGGCCAGTCGCTGGACCTCGCCGCCCTCTTCGCCGATACGCCGCCGCCGATCCCGGCTGCGCCGCCATCGAAGCACGCGGTCTACATTTCCGGCGCCAATTACGACAAGCCTTACCCGCCAAAAAACGGTGCGGCTGGCCGGGCCGCACCAAACGTCACGCCCACCCTCACCATCCAGCCCGCCATGGCTGCACCCGCTACGCCGCCGCCAATGGCGGCCCCCGCGCCAACGCCTCCACCAGCATCCACCGCTCCGACTCCCAGCAGGACCACTCCAATGCCCGACACGCCCCAAACCTATCCCGCGCCCATGCCGGCTTCTTCGTCCGCAGAGCGTATCTGGAGCGAAGTGTCCCAGCTTCATTCCCAATACCTCTCGACAACGGCTGCCAGCCACACGGCCTTCCTCAATGCGGCCGCCTCCCTGCTCGGCGGTCAGCCACTGACGCTTTCGGCGCCCGCGCCCGTCCAGCGCATCGGCGCACCAGTTGCCGCGCCGCAACCTCAGCCGGCGCCGCAGGCAGCAGCCCCCGCTCCGGCCCCCGCAGCCGCGCCCGCACCGGCGCCATACACGAACGGCGCTGCCGCCCCTGCACCTCAACCTGCCCCCGCACCGGTCGCCGCCGCGCCGACACCACCCACGCCCGTTGCAGCGGCTGCACCGGCACCCTCAAGCGATCAGGACCCCGTCGCACTTGTCCAGGCCATCGTGTCAGACAAGACCGGCTATCCGGTCGACATGCTCGACCCGAACATGGATCTTGAAGGCGAACTCGGCGTCGACTCGATCAAGCAGGTCGAAATCCTCTCCACCCTGCGCGAACGCCTGCCGCACCTGCCGGAAATCGATCCCGAACAGCTCGTCGAACTGCGCACGATCAACGCTATCGCGGCCATGATCGGTGGATCGGCCCCCGCACCAGCCGCGCCGGCCCCTGTTGCCGCCGCTCCGGCGCCGGTTGCTGCACCAGCCGCCGTGTCAGCCCCGGCGCCTACACCGACGACCAACGGCAATGGCATCACGCCGGACATCATCCGCGCCCTCGTCGCCGACAAGACCGGCTACCCGTCCTCCATGCTCGAAGACGACATGGACCTTGAAGGCGAACTTGGCGTTGACTCGATCAAACAGGTCGAGATCCTCTCGGCCCTGCGCGACCAGCACCCGTCGCTGCCGGAAGTCGATCCCGAAGCCATCGCCAAACTGCGCACGATCCGGAAGATTGCCGATTTTTTCAGCTAGGGGCCGGTGAGGCCACGTCCTCAGCTCACCGTCCCCTGTCCATGGTTCAGCCCGTCGCCGCCTATGGCAGCGACGTCCGCCCAGTCAGCTTCGGCGCGCCTGTCGCGCTACCGCCATGGACCGGGCAGGTCGGTCTGGGCCGCGTTGAAATCACCCAGGCCGGACCCGCCACTGCGCAAGCCATTATCTCCGCACTGACGGCCCAGGGCGTTGACGCGACTGCCGTCACCACGCCCTCCGGCACCGCGCAGACAGTCATCCTCACCGAAGGCCTGTCCGCCGCCGATCCCGCGACACGTCACTGGGCGGCCCTCGCACATGCCCGCACCGCGCGCACGCCCGGCGTCCGCATCCTCCTGCTCCAGTCCGCCGCGCCGCAGAGTCACACGGCCATCTCCGGTATGCCCGGCCTGTCGCGCACGCTGCAAAAGGAATGGCCCGACACGAGCGTCGCGGCATGGTCGCTCACTGCGCCCGACGCACCGACCCGCGCCCACCACATCCTTACCGCCCTCGGCACCACCCTGGGCGACGCCATCCTCACCGCCGACGGACAGGCCCGCCAGACCCAGGTCGCCGCATCGCTCGCGCCGCCCATCACACACGCCGCCACGGCCCCCGCCCTCTGGCTCGTCACCGGCGGCGCGCGCGGCGTCACCGCCACCTGCACTATAGAGCTCGCCCGGCGCACCGGCGGCACCTTCCTCCTCGCCGGGCGCTCCGCCCTGTCGCCGTGGCCGCAAGGCATCGCCCGCACCGCAGACCTCAAGACCCTGCGCGCCTCCCTTGCCCAGAACGCCGTCGCCAGCGGCGAGAAGGTCAAACCCGCCGACATCGACCGCGCCGCCCGCGCCGCGCTCGCCGGACAGGAAATCGAGGCCACGCTGTCCGCGCTCGCCTCAGCTGGCGCCACCGCCCACTATGTCCAGGTCGACCTGTCAGACACATCCACGCTTGCTCCGGCGATCAATGCCATCCAGAGCCAGCACGGCGCCATTACCGGCCTCGTCCACGGCGCAGGCGTCCTCGCCGACAAGCTGGCCATGGAGAAAACCGAAGCCGAAGTCCGAAAAGTGTTCGGCCCCAAGGTTGACGGCCTGCTCGCTTTGCTTGGTGCCATCAATGTCAGCCAGCTGACCCATGTCGGCCTCTTCTCCTCCGCCTCCGCCCTGTTCGGCAATACCGGACAGGCCGATTACGCGATGGCGAATGAAATCCTGAACCAGCTCGCCCGGCAGCTCTCCGCCGAACTCCCCCACGCACAGGTCAAATCCTACAATTGGGGGCCATGGGATGGCGGCATGGTCGATGCCGGTCTCGCGGCCCACTTCGCCCAGCAGGGCATCGCCCTCATTAGTCAGGCCGACGGTGCCCGCATCTTCGCCGACCAGCTCCTCGACGGAGGACGCAATATTGTCGAACTCCTCGTCGGGGATGAGTGGAGCGGCGAATGACCTTCTTCGAGCCGATTGCCATTGTCGGTCAGGGCTGCGTCCTGCCCGGCGCCCTCTCCCCGGAAGCGCTCTGGAAAGCCATTGCAGGCAATGAATGCCTGATTTCCCGACCTGCAAAAGGCGCGTTCGGCCTCACCGAGGCCGAGCAGGCCGCCCTGCCCTATGTCTCCGGGTTCGTGTCCGACTTCGACACGGTCTTCGATCCCAGGCGCGCAAAACTCCCCGGCCTTGATGCTGCGAACCTGGACCCTGTCTGCCTATGGCCCCTCCATGCCGCGCTGCAGGCATGGGACGAAGCCGGAAAGAGCGATACGCCGCCTGACCGGCGCGGCGTCTTCCTCGCAAATCTCTCCTATCCAAGCCGCGCCAAGTCCGCCTATGCCGCCGATGTCTGGACACACGGAAAATCGTCCCGCCCCGCGACCGACGCCTTCAATTCCGGCTTCCCGGCCCATGTCCTTGCACAGGCCATTGCCGCGACCGGCCCCGTCCTCGCGCTCGACGCCGCTTGCGCCTCTTCGCTCTACGCCCTCGAAATCGCCTGCCGCAAACTGCAGACCCGCCAGATCGACATCGGTCTCGTCGGTGCGGTCAATGCCGCCGACAACCTAATCCTCCATATCGGCTTCGAAGCACTTCAGGCGCTCAGCCCGACAGGCCGCTCGCGTCCCTTCATCAAGGGCGCCGACGGCCTCGTGCCTGCAGAAGGCGCCGTGGCCGTAGTCCTCAAGCGCCTCAGCGACGTATCACCAAAGGACACGGTCCACGGCGTGATCCGCGCTGTCGGACTCTCCAATGATGGCCGTCGCAAAGGCCTCCTCGCGCCTGACAGCGAAGGTCAGGCCGAAGCCATGCGGCGCGCCTATGCCGAGGCAGGCCTCACGCCCGACAGCGTCGATTTCCTCGAATGCCACGCAACGGGCACGTCGGTTGGCGACAGTGTCGAGATCGCCGCCGCAGCCAGCGTCTTCGGAACTGAGCGCTACCTGCCCATCGGATCGCTCAAGGCCAATACCGGCCACCTGATCACGGTCGCGGGCCTCGCCAGCCTCCTGAAACTGACACAGTCCATGGCCCATGAGACGCTGCCGTCCATGCCCCTCAACGGAGACCTAATCGACGCAGTGACGTCCCCCGCCCTTCAGCCGCTTGCGGAAACGGCGCCGTGGACATCCGGCAAAGCCCCCCGCCGCGCGGCGATCAGCAATTTCGGTTTTGGCGGAAACAACGCCCACCTCATCCTCGACCAGCACCAGCCGGTCAAAGGATCGGTCCAGGTCATTTTGCCGCTCGACACAAACGACGAAATCGTGATCTGTAGCGCCAGCCTGATGGGCGGCAGCGATCAGGGCGAACGCGACGTGCTCCGCCGCCTGATGAACAGTCCGGTTAGCCGGGCCAAGCCAGCGACGACCGTCGGCGCCGATCCGCGCCATGCCCGCACCCCGCCCAATGATCTGTTGCAGGCCGAGGCCCAGCAACTCGCTGTCCTCTCCCTGATACGCTCTGCCCTCAGCGGTATCCAGCGCCCGGACGCCGAACGCTGCGGCGTCTTCGTCGGCATGGGCTGCGCGGCCGATTCTGCCCGCTGGCTTCTGCGCGAGCGCGTGGCGAAAGAATTCGGTCTCACGCCCGGCACGCACGAACACGCGAAAGCACAGGATGGCATCGCGCCACCGCTTCAGGCCGCTACTGTCCTCGGTGCCATGGCCAACATGACGGCCAACCGGATCACCTCCGCCGAAGACCTGCGCGGCCAAGGCTATTCCATCTCATCCGAAGGCATCTCCAGCCTAGCGGCCCTCGATGTCGCCTGCGACGCGCTCCGCGCAGGTCGCCTCGACTTGGCAATCGTCGCGGCGGCTGACTTCGCAACCGAGCCGGTCGCCGCAGCAGCCCTCAAGCAACTCGGCATCGCTGCACCCGGAGACAGCGCAGCAGCCCTCGTCCTCAAGCGCCGGTCAGACGCCGAAGCCGCCGGCGATCGTATCCTTGCCACGCTGGATCCGGTCCAGTGGTCTGGCAGCGGCACACCGTCGCCCCTCTTTACCTCCGCCTATGGCACAGCCCCCGCCGCCTCGCCCCTGTTCGAGATCGCGGCGTCCGCCCTGCTGATGGCGCGCGGCCAGGCGATCACCGAAGATTGCGCCATCCCGAACCTGACAGGCGAACAGCCGCAGCACATGGTCACCGCCCCTGCCAACGCCCTCACGCACGGCGCATCGGTTGCTTTGACCGGCAACCCGCCCATACCCAGCCCCGATCCGCTCCGTCCGCCGCCGCATCTCTACTGGACCGCCGGTACCACCCGCGCCTCGCTCGCCAAGAAGCTGCGCAGCGCCAAGACTGGGGGCAAGGGCAAGTGCCGTATCGCCCTGATCGCCGCAGACGAAGCCGCCCTCGCAGACCTGATCGACACCGCCGCCAAGGCGCTCGAGCGCGACACGGCGCCGTCCGGCGAACATGTCCACTACGGCGAAGGCGCGCCCGAAGGCGAACTCGCCTTTGTCTTTACTGGCTCGGCGGCGGTCTATGCCCGCATGTCGCGTGGCCTGTTCATGGCCTTCCCGGAACTCGGCAAGGCGCTTGCATCCATGTCCCGCGCCACCGAGATGGCAGAACTCCTCACCCACGCGGACCTGTCCGAATACGAACAGCTTTGCGCCGGAACGCTGGTCAGCCAGGCCCATGCCATCCTGATGCGCAACGTGCTGGAGGTAACGCCCACCGCGGCCATCGGCCTGTCGCTCGGCGAAAGCAACGCCCTGTTCGCCTTCGGCTTCTGGAAAGATCCCGGCAAACTGCTCGACGAGATCGACGATGCCGCCATGTATGAACGCCATCTCGGCGGCGAGTTTGAAACAGCGCATGCCGCATGGGGGCCGAACGTGCCCACAGACTGGACCAACTGGCATATAAAGGCACCCTTGCCAAAGCTCCGCGCCGCCATGGCAAGCCACCTGAATGTCGAGATCACGATCATCTATTCGCAGGAAGACTGCCTGATCGGCGGCCCCGCCGCCGCCTGCCGCGCTGTGGCCGAAGCGCTCGGTCCCGGCTCCGGCGCGGCGATGAACCAGCACCTCATCGTCCACGCCAAGGCCATGAAACCGTTCGAGGACCAGTGGCGAAAATTGCACACGCGCCCCGTTTCCAAAGTGCCCGGCATCCGCCTCTACGCCAATGCGATCAATGCCAGCTACACGCCGACCAAGGCCCGCGTCGCCGACATGCTGACGCGTCAGGCGGTCGACACTGTCGACTTCCCGTCAACTGTCCGCCAGGCCTATGAAGACGGCGTTCGCACCTTCGTCGAGATCGGCCCGCGCGCCACGCTGTCGCGCGCCATCTCCAGCGTGCTCGGCGACAAGCCGCACGTCGCGGTCGCCACCGACCGGATCGTCGCGTCAGACCTCGGCCAGATCGCCCACCTCACCGCCACGCTCTTCGCCGATGGCCGCGACATCAATATTGCCCGCGTCGCCGAACGGCTGGACGCAGCCCGCAACAATCTCTGGACAGGAACCGACCCTATGCCCCTCACCAAACCGGTTCACTATCCGAAACCTGAAATTCCGGCAGCGCGCACCGCAGGCGGCCTGCCACCTGCCCCATACCTGCCATCCCCGCACTACGCCCATAGCGCCACCGCGCCAGCCCCGCTGACGCCGCCTGCGCCGTGCGCCACATCCAAGCCCCGCACGTCGACGCCGCCCCGCAAAGTCGTCAATGGCAATGAACCCCTCATGCCCCGCGCGCCCAACGGCCCGAACTGGGCCCGCGCCGCGATCGAGGAATCGACACGCGGCCTCATGTCGAACTTCTTCGGCTCCGCCTTTGTCGGGCAGGATGCCTTCGACCGCCAGGTCCGCCTGCCCGCCCCGCCGCTCCTTCTGGTCGACCGCATCACCGGCATCGATGCCGAAGCGGGCGTCGAAAGCACCGGAGTCATCTGGACCGAGACAGACCTCAAGGCCGAAGACTGGCACATCCGCAATGGCCGCGTGCGTCCGGGCCCGCTGATCGAATGCGGTCAGGCCGACCTGACCCTGATCGGCTGGATGGGCGCCGACCTGAAAAACAAGAACGAGCGCGTCTACCGCCTGCTCGGCTGCGAGATCACCTTCCACGAAGGCGGCCTGCCCGGCCCCGGCGACACGCTGGCCTTCCAGATCGAGATAACCGGCCACGCCACGCTCGCCGGCGTGCGGATGTTCTTCTTCCAGTATGACTGCATGGTCGGCGACCGGAAGGTCTTCTCGGTCCGCAACGGCCAGGCCGGATTCTTCACGGATGACGAACTCGCCACCGGCAAGGGCGTCATCTGGGATGCGTCCACCGACGCCCCTCCCACCCCCAGACCACACCCTTTCGACACCGCTCGCGCCAGCACCAAACGGACCTTCAGCGCCCCGGACCTCGCCGCGTTTCGCGCTGGCGATGCGCTCGCCTGCTTCGGCAAGGGCTTCGAATTCTGCGCCGCCCATTCCCGCCCGGCCCACCTGCCAGACGACAAGCTCGCCTTCTTCGACGAGGTGACCGCCTTCGACCCAGAAGGCGGCCCATGGGGACGGGGCTATCTCAAGGCCCGCGCCCACGTGCCAACGGACGCGTGGTTCTACGAAGGCCATTTCCATGAAGACCCTTGCATGCCCGGCACATTGATGGCCGAGGCAGCCGTGCAGGCGCTTGAGTTCTATGCTGCCGCCGCAGGCCTAACCATCGAGCGCGACGGCTATGTCTTCGAGCCCATGCCCGGCCACACCGCCAAATTCGTCTGCCGGGGACAGGTCATCCCCGACCACGACCATGAAGTGACCTATGAAGTCTTCATCGACGACATCATCGATGGCGAAAGCCCCGTCCTCTACGCCTCGCTGCTCGCCCGTTCCGACGGCAAGAAAGTTTTCCACTGCCCGCGCTTCGCCATCCGCCTGCGCAAGGACTGGCCGGCGCCGCACACGACGGACAAACCGCTCCGCGTCGGTCCTATGGGCGAAAGCCGCGGCGACCATGCCGCCCTGCTCAACTGCGCCGCCAGCGCCCCCTCAGCGGCCTTCGGCGACCTCTACGTTCCCTTTGATACAGCCGGGCGCGCCCCGCGCCTGCCCCAGCCGCCCTACCATATGATGACCCGCGTCACCGAGGTCTCCACCCGCCCGGGCGTGAAAGAAACAGGCGCCCGCGTCGTCGCCGATTATGATATCCCGGCAGACGCCTGGTATTTCCGAGACAATGCCAGTGGCCACATGCCCTTTGCTGTCCTCTCCGAAATCGTCCTCCAGCCCTGCGGCTGGCTAGCCAGCCATTGCGGCTTTGCCCTCGAAGGCGGCGAACGCTTCCGCAATCTCGATGGCGACGGACAGGTTTTCATGCAGGTCGGCCCGAACGACGGGATGATCACGGTCGACACGACACTGTCTTCCTTCTCGAAGGTCGGCCCGATGACGATCGTGGCCTTCGAACTCAAGGCCACGCTCGCCGATGGCCGCCCGGTCATAAACCTGAAAACCCAGTTCGGCTTCTTCCCGGCCGCCGCCCTCGTGCGTCAGGCTGGCCTACCGACCAAGGACGAACATCGCGCGCTAATCAATCTCGCCCCCAACCGCCCCGGAACCAAGCTGCCAGCCGCCCCCACGGCTACTGGCGACCTCGTCATGCTCGACCACATCGACTATTTCGATGCCTCGGGCGGCGCGGCAGGCCTCGGTCTCGCGCGCGGGCGACAATCGGTTGATCCGCATGCCTGGTACTTCAAGGCGCACTTCTTCCAGGATCCGGTCCAGCCGGGCTCGCTCGGTCTCGACGCGCTCGTCCAGCTCCTGTCCCATGCCGCTTGCCTCAAGGGCTTCACCAAAGGCATGGCCGACCCGGAATTCGAAACCATTGCGGCAGGCGCCCCCGTCAAATGGGCCTATCGCGGCCAGGTCACCCCGGACAAGCAGGAAGTCACCACGGTGATGGAGATCATGGATGTCGTCCAATCCGGTGACCGCCTGCTGATCACCGGCAAGGGCACGCTCTGGTGCGACGGCTTGCGCATTTACGAAGCCAATCCGCTCACCATCGCGCTGGCCGACGGCGCCTAGCGCGTGTCGCCAACCGCCACGCTGACGAAAACATCCTCGATCTGCTCCGTCCAGACCGCGTAGCGGGCGCCGCCAGCCGACACGTCCCGCAGTGTCGGCAAAGGCTGCCCCAGTGATGCGACCGGCACCGGCACGGTCTTCGCCCCGCCGCCAAGGCCTTTGCCTGACGCCTTCAGAACGGCCTCTTTCACCGTCCATAGCTCGAAGAAGACAGCAAGGGCGCAGTCGGGCGACGCATTTGCCAGCGCCAGCACCTGGTCGCGCTCCGTATCGCTGCAGATCATCGACAGCATGGGCTGCCAGTCGATTGGCCTTACTTGCTCAATATCCAGACCAATCGCCCGCGCGTCGGCGAGAGCAACAGCCGTCCATCCCTCACTTCGGGAGATCGAGATGGCACGGTCGTGACGGCTGGCAAGATAGGGCACACCTTCTTCCGTGCGCGCCAGGTCCACTTCGCGCGCCGGAATGCCCAGCGCGAGCCCCAGCATCGCTCTCGCGCTTGCGAGAGACACCAGCAGCCTATGCCGCGCCACCGGATCGCGCAGCCGCGCCGCGCGTTCGCCCTCCGGTGCGCTGGTCACGAGACTGTCCGTAACCTGAGCCCGCCCATGCTTTGCACTGTCACACACCAGAACCGAAACCCCGGGAATTCCTGATTCAACCGTGACGACACCAGCAAGCGAAGTCCCGCCGTTCAAATTTGAATTCGGTTGCATCAGGGCGCTTTCAGAGCTTGCAGGGCCGCATACATGCATATCGCGGAATACCGCCTGAGGCGAATCCCGCGCCGTTTCAGACGCGATAATCAGCCGTACAGCTACTGAGCACTTGCAACAAATTGGATTGTGCAGCACTGGTTGGCCGAAATGGGTTCGGGTGGGGTTATTGCAGCACCGTAATGCTGCGCCGCAAAATGACCAAAATTCTCAGTGAAACGAATGCCGAGGCGAGGCGTACTGCCCAGATAGCGCGCGCTTTATGAAGCGTCGGCGATCCGGGCGACAATTCTGTTGCCACGGGTAAACGACGGCGCTTTCTCAACTGAGTGGCTTCGTCGGCTAAGAGGTTGTCTTGAAACTGACTGAACGTCCTTTTTTCTTTCCCGCCGTCGCGCTCTGCGCGGCGATCACTGTCCTGTTGGGCGGTATAATCATCGCGTCCATCTCGCCAAGGCCAGCACCGACCCTTGCCGTGGTCGGCTCAGGCTCGACGGCTGGGGAAACGTCTGACCTGACCGACGCGGCAATTGCCCTACCCACTGCGCCGGCCATAGAGCCAATCGACTCTGTCGCCGATATCAGCGACGAAGCGGAGGTCTCAGGCGACACTGGTAATCCGGCTACGATAGCGGCAGATGCTGCTCCCATCGCGCCGCCATTCGCCTTCGAGCAGGTCATCAACAAGGCGCAGGCGCTGTCCGAGCACGCCTACCAGAAGTCCCCGTCCGTTCCTGCTGCCGCCGCCTCGCTCGACTATGACCAGTATCGGCGTATCGAATTCAAGCGCGAGGCAGCCGAGTGGACGCCCGACGACGCTGTGCCGTACCGGGTGCATTATGACCCGCGCGGTTATCTCTTCAATGATGAAGTAAAGCTCAACATCGTCGAGAACGGTGTCGCGATGCCCCGCCCCTACGTGGAAGAAGATTTCGCCTTCTTTGACCTGCCTTTGTCGGACGCGGACAAGAAATCGATCGGCTTTGCGGGCTTTCACGTCACGACACCCCTGAATTCGTCCGGTAAGTTTGATGACCTGATCAGCTTCAAGGGCGCCAGCTTCTTTCGCGCCCTGAGCGCCGGCACAGTCTATGGCGCGTCGGCCCGGGGCATGGCGATCTCGACGGCCTCGCCAGCCGGAGAGGAGTTTCCGTCCTTCCGTGAGTTCTGGCTGGTCAAGCCAGAGCCCGGCGCCAATACGCTCACCGTGTACGCCCTGCTCAACGGCGTCAGCACAACGGGCGCCTTCCGCTTCGACATTACGCCCGGCACATCGACCATGATTGATGTGGAAGCGGTGTTCTTCCCGCGTCGCAAGCTAACCGAAGTCGGCATCGCGCCGATTACCTCAATGTACTATTTCTCACCGCATAGCCTCAATCGCGGCAACCGCGACTATCGCGTGGCCGTGCACGATTCCGAAGGCCTGATGATCGAGCTCCGGAACGGCGAATGGGTCTGGCGGCCGCTCGCCAATCCCAGCCAGCTCGAAATCTCCAGTTTCGCCACCCAGCCCCCGCTCGGCTTCGGCCTGATGCAGCGCAATCGCGACTTCGGGGATTATGACGACCTTGAAGCGGCCTATGAGCGCCGCCCGAATGTCTGGATTGCCCCGAAAGACGGCTGGGGCCCCGGCAACCTGACCCTGGTCGAAATCCCGACCACCAATGAATACAATGACAATATCGTCGTCTCATGGCGCCCGGCTGAGGCATGGGATGCGGGCAAGCCGGTCCGATTGTCCTACCAGATGGTCTGGAGCCTGCCACAACCGGTCGTCGCCCCCGTCGCCAGGATCACCGCCACGAAAGTGGGAATATCGCCCGCCACCAAGCGGCCGATGTTCATTATCGACTTTGACTCCGACAATGACGAATTGCTGCGAGATGCAGTTCCCCAGGTGTCGACGTCCTCCGGCACCATCATATCGCCCATTGTCCGGCCGAACCCGAAAACGGGCGGCGTCCGCCTCAGCTTTGAACTCGACGCCAAAGACGCAAGCCTGAGCGAACTGCGCGCCTTGATGACCAAGGCCGACCGCCCTGTATCTGAAACCTGGCTCTATCGCTGGAGATCGCAATGATCACTTTTCGCGCCCGCCCTGCAGAATACCCCATCGCGATGCCTGACCAGGCATTCAAGACGGGACCGACCGTGAACCGTCGCGCGCCTAAGTCACTGATGTGGCGCAAGGTTATCGTGTTCTCGCTCGCCCTTGTCCTCGCCGCCTGGGCGACCACCGAGATGTATTACGTGCTGAACGTGTCCGGCGTCACGGTGCTCGAAAAAGTACTACTCGGCGTGTTCAGCCTGAACATCAGCTGGATCGCCTATGCCTTTGTCAGCAGCACGATCGGCTTCCTGGCTGCAATGGCTGGCCTGTTTGCCGCGTCCAAATCGACCACATCGAACGCCACACAAATGATCGCCGGCCGCACCGTCGTCGTGTTCCCGATCTACAATGAAGATGTCGAGCGCGTGTTCGCCACGGTCGAGTCGACCGCCGAATCTCTCGCGAACGCTCCCGGCCGCTTCGAATGCTTCATCCTCAGCGATACGAACGATCCCGAAATTGCCTTGCGCGAGGAAGCCGCGTTCGAGCGCTTGCGCTCACGCATGACGCCCGGAACGCTGGTCCACTATCGCCGCCGCACGATGAACCTGCACCGCAAGGCCGGCAATATACGTGACTTCATCACCCGCTGGGGTGGCCGCTACGACTATATGATCGTGTTCGATGCGGACAGTTTCATGGAGCGCGACACGCTCATCGAACTCGCGCGCCGGATGGATGCCTCACCGGCGACCGGCCTGATCCAGACCATTCCCCAGCTTGTCGGCGGACGCACCCTGTTCGCCCGCACCCAGCAGTTTGCCGCCGCGCTCTATGGCCCCGTCCTCGGCAGCGGCCTGGCCTGGTGGGCTCAGAATGAAGGCAATTTCTGGGGCCACAACGCCATCCTGCGCATCTCGGCCCTCGCCAATGCGGCCGGTCTCCCGGAAATCCCGGGACGGGCCCCGTTCGGTGGCTCCATCCTCAGCCATGACTTTGTCGAAGCCGCGCTCCTGCGCCGTGCCGGCTGGAACGTGGAGATCGCGCCCAAACTGGGCGGCTCCTATGAGCAAGGCCCACCCTCGATCATCGACCTGTCCATCCGCGACCGCCGCTGGTGCCAGGGTAACATGCAGCACATGGCTGTCCTGCTGAAGACACGCGGCCTTACCTTCACCAGCCGCATGCACCTGATCATCGGCATCTTTTCCTATCTCGCATCGCCGCTGTGGCTGCTCTTCATCACGGTCGGCATGTTGCTGTCACTGCAGAACATGTTCCTGACGCCCGCCTATTTCGGCGAGACGGCGGCCCTCTTCCCGTCATGGCCCGTGATTGACTCCGAACGCTCACTGCATCTCTTCACGGCGACCATGGCGATCCTGTTTGCACCCAAGCTTTACGGGCTCATCTATGGCCTCGCGTCGCCGCGCTGGCGCCGCACTGTCGGCCCGGCGAAGACAGCCATGGGTGTCGTCGCCGAAACGCTTATCTCGGTCCTGCTCGCACCTGTCATGATGGTCGAACAGACGACCGCGGTATACCGCGTGTTCACAGGCCGCGATGGCGGCTGGAACCCGCAGGCTCGCGAATCGAACGAATACACCCTGTCCGACACGTTCCGCCACCATGCCCCGGCCATCGTTCTGGGCGTCGTGCTCACGGTTTCAGCCTTTGCCATCTCGCCGATCTTCGCCGCCTGGCTCGCGCCAGCGACCATCGGCATGCTGCTGGCCGCCACCCTGTCCTACTGGACCGGGCGCACCAAGAGCGGCGAGTTCGCGCTGCGGATGAACCTGCTCGAAAGCCCTGAAGAACGCGATCCACCGCAGTCCTATCTCGACTCCGTGGCCAGCCGTCCCGCCTATCAGGACCTGCCGGCTCCAAGCCTGGCCAGCCTGTTCTCAGACCGTAATCTGCGGAACCGCCGGACGCACGTCGTCGACACTCACTGGCCCCTCGCCCATAGCGAGGTTCATGCGCCCCTCGCCATAGCCCGTGCGCGTGCGAACCGCGTCTCGACGATTGGCGAATACATCACGGCGCTTGAACCGAAGGAAAAGCTCGCGCTGCTGAATTCGCCTGGCGACCTTGATGCGGTGATCGACCAGTACGATGCCCGCGCGCTGGACTTCGCGACGGGCACCACCTGAGTCGGGACGTCGCTAGAAAAACGGCTGCTTCTCGACCGACATGGCCTTCATCATTTCGTCGTATTCGACCTGCACTTGCGGGTTGGCTTTGCCCTTCATGAGGCTGACGAGAACCGTCGCCGCAAAGCTCAGAATGAAACCTGGCACAAGGGCGTAGATCGTATCCGACAGCGACTCGCCGCCGATGGTGACCGGCGCATAGAGCCAGAACAGCACCGTGACGGCCCCGGTGATCATGCCCGCGAGGGCGCCATTGCGCGTGATGTCACGCCAGTAGAGGCTGAGGAGGATGATCGGCCCGAATGCCGCGCCGAAGCCGGCCCAAGCATAGCTGACAAGCGCCAGGATGCTGCTCGATCGGTCAAACGCCAGCACGATGGCCACGAGTGACACGACCAGAACGGATAGGCGCCCGACCAGGACGAGTTCCTTCTGGTTGGCGTCCTTGCGCAGGAAGGTCTTGTAGAAGTCTTCCGTCAGCGAGCTCGACGACACCAGCAATTGCGATGAAATCGTACTCATGATGGCTGCGAGGATCGCCGCCAGCAGGAAGCCCGTGATCAGCGGATGGAACAGCACCTGCGAGAACAGGATGAAGATGGTTTCGGGATCGGTGAGCTGATCATTGATGCTCTGCTCGTTGACGTAAGCCACCCCCGCGACACCAACAGCGACTGCGCCGATCACGGTCACGAGCATCCAGCCCATGCCGATATAGCGCGCTGCAGCAATATCCTTGAGTGAGCGGATCGCCATGAAGCGCACGATGATGTGCGGCTGGCCGAAATAGCCGAGTCCCCAGCTCGCAGCGGATATGATCCCGATCAGCGACAGGCCCTGGAACCAGCTGAAGAAGTGTTCGCGGCCGGGTGCGTCAGGTACGCTGGCGGCCGGCGATGCCAGCACTTCGGCATGCGTCGCATCAAACCCGCCCACGGCATGGATCGCCACGACCGGCACCAGCACAAGCGCGACGAACATGATGCAGCCCTGCACGAAGTCGGTCAGGCTGACCGCCAGGAAGCCGCCAAACAGCGTATAGGCGACGACCACGCCTGCAGTCACGAACAGTCCCAGTGAATAGTCGAGACCGAACGAGGCCTCGAACAGCTTGCCGCCGGCAACAACGCCCGACGACGTGTAGAGCGTGAAGAAGATGACGATCACGATGGACGACAACACACGCAACATGCGTGAGTGGTCCTTGAAGCGGTTCTCGAAAAACTCGGGGATCGTGATCGAGTCTCCGGACAGTTCGGTGTAGACTCGCAGGCGCGGCGCCACGAGGCGGTAATTGAAATACGCCCCGATCACGAGGCCCACAGCAATCCAGGCCGCGCTGAACCCGGACACGAAGACCGCTCCCGGTAGGCCCATCAGCATCCAGCCACTCATGTCGGACGCGCCCGCCGACAGGGCCCCGACCGCAGGGTGCAACTGCCGGCCACCCAGCATGTATTCCGATACGTCGCTGGTGGACTTGCGGTAGGCGTAGAGCCCGATCAGCATCATCAGGACGAAATAGGCGCCGAGCGAAACGATGGCAGAAATATTCATATGAACCTTCTTCTTTGTCGTCTTTATTTGCGAAATAGATCGCCAGTAATGCCAGAAACCGCTCGAAACGGCTAACGCAGTTCCACGGCCCGGTCATAGGCGGCCTGGGTCGTGCGCAGAAGCAACTCGGAAAGCGTGCCGTCTGCGTTGAGGGCTTCGAGGCCCGCTTGTGTCGTGCCGTTCTTGCTGGTCACCGAATTGCGCAGCGCCTCGACAGTTTCGTCAGATAGCCGCGCCATCTCGACCGCGCCTGCCATCGTGCCTAGCACAAGTGCACGGGCCTGGTCGTTCGTGAAGCCCAGGGCTTCAGCTGCAGCGATATAGGTACGCGCGATCTCGAAGACATAGCCCGGTCCGCTGCCAGCAACAGCTGTCACGCGATCAAGCGCATCCTCATCATCGACCCAGACGGTCGTGCCGGCACGCTGCATCAGGGTTTCCACGGCCGTCTTCTGGTCGTTGGTACAATCCGGGCTCGCATACAGTCCACTGACGCCCTGGGCGATCAGGGCCGGCAGGTTCGGCATGATCCGGATCACCGCCCCCGCGCCTGTCGCAGCCTTCAGGCGGTCAACCGAACACCCTGCCGCGATCGAGGCGACAACGCCTGATGGCGCAAGACTGGTCTGGTAGGCAGGCATGACTTCGTCAATCATCTGCGGCTTTACCGCGACGATCAGCAGGTCAAACAATGTGTCGGGAACATCCTCACGGGCTTTCAGCAAAGTAACACCCTCTGGCACGGTTTCGGCGAACGGATCGACGACAGTGAAGTCCCAATCCGCAGACCGGGACCATTGTTGCAGCAAAGCGCCGCCCATTTTTCCACATCCAACCAAAAGTGCCTTCATTGTGACTTTCTGTTCCTGTAACGCCTGAGTGACCGGAATCCTTGCGAACCCCTTTGCGGCCTTCCTAGTCGGTTTTGCTTTGAGTTCAAATTTTTATCACACGCGGCCCATATCAAACTTTTTTCATATTTTTCAAGGCAAGCGTCCAGCACTTTGCTTTCATTGCCAATATTTCGGCCAACACGGCTCGTCAGGTCACAAAGCACAGTCGTTTTATCCGCCAGCGAGTTGTTTCCTCGTCAAAACACACCTAGTTCGTGCGCTCAGACTTACGGAGTTGAAAATTGCCTAAGACAAAACGGATCGTCGTGAAAGTCGGATCAAGCCTTCTGGCCAATCCTGAGCTGCTCACCCCGCGCTGGGCGTTCATTCAGCGGCTGCTCGAAGATATCGCGCTGCTGCGCGCAGATGGCTATGAAGTCGTGCTCACGTCTTCCGGCGCGGTTGCGCTCGGTCTGAACACGCTCAACGTCACGCCCGAGAATGCGGGGCTTCGCGACAAGCAGGCCGCCGCAGCCTGCGGCATGCCCATCCTTCTCAACGCCTACAAGCAGGTCGCACTCGAGTTCAATTTCGACATTGCCCAGGTATTGGTGACACGCGGCGACCTCGAAGAGCGCCGCCGGTTCCTGAACACGAAGAACACGGTCCACCGCCTGCTCAACGGCAATGTCATGCCCATCGTCAACGAGAACGACACAATCACGACCGAAGAAATTCGCGTCGGCGACAATGACCGCCTTGCGGCACGCATCGCCCAGATGATCCAGGCATCGCACCTGATCATCCTGACCAGCGTCGATGGCCTCTACGACAAGGACCCGTCCGAACCCGGCGCCAAGCTGGTCGAAGAACTGCACGACGTTTCGGAATACCTGTCGGTCACCGAAGGCACGAGTGCGCTCGGCAGCGGTGGCATGCTCACCAAGATGCAGGCCGCCAACATGGCCCAGCATGCCGGCTGCACGACACTCATTGCCAATGGTGAATCCGACAATCCGGTCTCGTCCGTACTCAAGGGCGAACGCCCCCACACGAAATGTATCGCCAACACCGAGCCAGCCTCCGCTTGGGCTGCGTGGCTCACTGACCGTCTCCAGATGGCTGGCAGCATCGTCATCAGCCAGGAAGCGGCTGAACTGATGGAAACCGGCAAACGCGGTGTCGAACGCGCGGACGTAATCTCCATCCATGGCCCCTATGTCCGCAGCGACGTCATCCATGTCTATGATGAAGAAGGCGTCGAGCGCGCCCGCGGTCTGTCGAATTTCTCGTCCGAAGAAACTATGCTGCTTGCCCGCAACCTGGACGAGCCGACGACCAAACTGCTTGGCTACCACACACGCGCAACCATCATTTCGCGCGATAACCTCGTCGTGCTCGACGAGCGCCATCTGCCTTGGGACAGTCCCGCCGAAGACGAGATGGAACAGGTCGAACGCTAAACCCCGTTCAGGCTGGGTGCTTCGGCTCATCCGGGGACAGGTCGCCAATCTCGAGAATCGGTGCAGCGTCGAGGCCATCGGCCTGAATCATCCCGGCAAGGCGCTGAACTGATGAGACCAGCAGCGACGTCTCCCAATCCGCGAGCGCGCCAAATCGCGTGAGAAAGTCGTGCTGCAATGGCGCTGGCGCGTCTTCAAGGCGCACACGTCCGGCGTCCGTCACGACAACCTCGATCGCCCGCTTGTCTCCGGCACTGCGCTCACGGTCGACCAGACCGGCCCGCGCGAGATTGTCGACAATCGACGTGATCGTGCCCTGCGACAGGTTCACAGCCCGGGCTATTTCCGACGGCTTTTCGCGGCCGCGCACGCTGACCGCCTGTAATACCAGCAAGTGGGGAGAGGTCAGTCCAGTCTCTTTCAGGAGCCGCTCTGAATAGAGCTCGATCGCCTGTGTTATCTGGCGAAGGGACTTCAGAAGGTCGATGTGATCGGCCATGCCTGCGTCAGGTACGGGCTGACGGATACGGCCGCAAGACGACACGACAGCACGCACGATGACGCCAGAACCGGCACACGAGTCCGGCGTGGCGATAAAGTCACGGCTCCCCGTTTAAAATCTCGCCCGGCGCAGAAGGCAATTGACAAAGGGGCAGCTTTGAGGCGTTTTTCAACAAATGTTGAATTTGAGAGTCGAAGCATTCCGCATTCGGCTCCGAGGAGGAACGCTAATGAACAAGCTCACATCCCGCGTCGCGTTGATTGCTTTGGCAGCCAGCGCGCTGACACCGCTCGCACCTGCCTTTGCCCAGGTTGACGATGATGCCGGTGCGCAAACCGAGCGCCGCTTCGGCCCGGTCGTCGTCACCGCCCAGCGCCGCGAACAGAACCTCATCGATGTGCCACTGTCGGTCTCCGCTTTTGACGGCGACCTGCTCGCCAAACTCGGCGTTGTGGACATCACCGAAGTCGCGAAAATCTCCCCGAACGTCACGCTCGAAGTCTCGCGCGGCACCAATTCCACGCTCACCGCCTTCATCCGCGGTGTCGGCCAGCAGGATCCGGTTGCCGGTTTCGAAGCTGGTGTCGGCATCTATGTCGACGACGTCTATCTCAACCGCCCGCAAAGCGCCGTCCTCGACGTGTTCGACGTCGAGCGCATCGAAGTCCTGCGCGGCCCGCAGGGCACGCTCTACGGCCGCAACACGATCGGTGGCGCCGTCAAATATGTCACCCGGTCGCTCGCCAATGAACCGACGCTCAAGGTCCGCGCCGCTGTCGGCAGCTACGGCCAGAAAGAAGTCGTCGTCTCGGCCAGCACGCCGCTGTCAGACACGTTCCGCGTTGGCGGTGCCATCGCAACGCTCAATCGCGACGGCTACGGCGAGAACATCATCACCGGCCAGGACAATTACAACAAGGACGTCTTGTCCTCCCGTGTGTCGGCCGAATGGGACGTCAATCCCGACTTCCATATCCGCCTTTCCGGCGACTATACCAAGGATGATTCCAATGCCCGTCAGGGCCATCGCCTGATCCCTGACCAGTTCGCACCCTTCACCTACCCAGTCCTCGGCAGCGAGTATGACACGCGGGCCGGCCTGAATGTCGTGAAACAGGAATCGGAAGCCTATGGCGGCTCGCTTGTTGCCGAATACACGGTGTCCGACACGATCACGCTGAAGAACATTCTCGCCTATCGCGAAGACGAGAGCACATCGCCGATCGACTTTGACAGCCTGCCTGAGGCAGACCTCGACGTTCCCGCGATCTATGCCAACGATCAGCTGTCTGAAGAATTCCAGATCCTGTATTCCGGCGACCGCCTCAACGGCATCGTCGGCGTCTACTATCTCGACGCGAACGCCTCGACCGTCTTCGACGTGGCGCTCTTTGAAACGGGTGACCTACTCAATGCCATCAACAGCACGACGGCCTACACAGGGCTCAACGCCCAGACCTTCGGCGATGTCGGCACCAAGACATGGTCCATCTTTGGCGACTTCACGTTCGACCTGACGGATCGCTTTAGCGTCGCTCTCGGCGCCCGCTACACGGAAGACGAGCGCACCTCGAAAGTCCTGCGTCGCACCTACAATGGCGGGTTCTCGGAATTCTTCGGTGGCAGCCCCAATCTTCTCGCCACGACGTCGGACTTCAATGGCAAGGCCACTTTCGACGATTTCAGCCCGCGCGTTTCCGTGAGCTATAAAGTCACCGACGACAGCAACCTTTACGCGACATACTCGCAGGGCTTCAAAGGTGGTTCCTTCGACCCGCGCGGCCAGACATCGGCGGCGCCGGACCTCGACCTCAGTGGAACCGTCTCGGATGCCGAAATCTATGATTTCATGCAGTTCGATCCGGAAGAAGTCGACAGCTACGAAGTCGGTTACAAGGGCAGCCAGTATGGTGGCGACCTCAGCTACAGTGTTGCGGCTTTCTATTCCGACTACAAGGATGTCCAGGTTCCCGGCTCGGTCGGCATCGATACCGACGATGACGGCGTCAATGACACGTTTACCGGCGTGACGACGAATGCCGGTGCCGCAACGATCTGGGGTGTTGAATTCGAAGGCAACGCCACGCTCGCCGAGCAAGTGTTCAACGAGTCCGACCTGTTCAATCTTGGCTGGTCAGTCGGCTATGTTGATGCACAATATGACGAGTACATTGATGCATTCGGCAATGACGTTGCCAATGACCGCGTCATCCAGAACACACCGGACTGGACTGCCAGCACGCGTCTTTCCTATGACACACCGCTCACGATCATGGACAATAACGGTCGCCTGCTCATGAACACGCTGGTCTCCTATCGTGGCGACTCCAGCCAGTTCGAATCGCCCAACCCGTTCCTCGACCAGCCGGCCTTCACCTTGTGGGACGTCGGCATGCGCTGGGAAACCGAAGGCGGACGCTGGGGCTTCAGCCTCAACGGCAAGAACCTCACTGACGAGCGCTACATTGTTGCGGGCTACAATTTCGTGAACATCAACTCAAACGGCACGTTCACGCCGACCCTTGGCCTCGAAGGCACGCTGACCGGCTTCTACGGCGATCCGCGCACGGTCACATTCGGTATCGACTTCAAATACTAGGACTGCAAATGACCCTCCCGAAACGACGGCGGCATGGCAACGTGCCGCCGTTTTCGTTTCCGGCTTCAGGTCGGCCTGATCGATTCGAACCCGGCCGTGATGAACCGCACGACATGCTCATACGCCCCGGCCAGGTCATCGGACCGGCACAGGCCCCTCGACAACAGGTCGATACGGCCGGTCTCTGCGAATGTCAGGGTCAGGGCGCCGGAAAAACAATGGTACGACCAGTATAGCGCCTTTTCGTCGACATCGCCCAGGCTCAGTCGCAGCGCGTCGATGAACTGGATGATCAGCGGATCGAAGAACTGAGTCATCAGTTTGCCGCCCCAGTCGGGCGAGTTGTTCACATAGGCGATCAGCGCGTAATAATGCTTCCAGCCGGGCTCGGTGACGTGCGGTCCGGTCAGCAGCGGCCTCAGATAGGCCCTGACAATCGCCTCCACGCTCGGTGGGTTCGGCCTGGCCTCCGACAGCGCGTCCTCCAGCGCCTTTAGGCGCCACGCGTTCAGCACTTCGGCCCGGCGCATCAGCACCGCGTCGAACAGGTCACGCTTCTTCCCGAAATGGTAATTCGCCAGCGCGACATCCACACCGGCATCGCGGGCAATCGCCCGCAGGTTCACGCCATCATACCCGTGCTGGGCGAATTGCGCTTCGGCGGCGTCAAGGATCGCCGTCCGGCGAACGGGTTTGCCGTCATCGGGGATTGCTGGGGACATAGGTCATTTCTCTTAGGGTTCGATCGCAGGAATTGACTGATACTAACCGGCATGACGCATTTGTCTTGCCCCTCATGCGAAAGCAGGCCATATTTCAACAGTTGTTGAAGTGGGGGCCAGCCTCGCTCTGGACGTACCACGGGGAGTGGAATGGTGCATATGCCGAACTCATCCGTTCACCTCGCGACATGATACTGCGCCCCGCCAGCCTGAATGCGGCTCGCCAGACTATAGGTCCCTGCTGATGAACTCCGATCTGTCCCTGCCCACGCGGCAAGTCAATTCCGGCCGTCTATGGGTCCTCATGGTGCTGACGCTCGTCTACACGTTCAACCATGTCGACCGACAGATTCTCGTCATCCTGCTCGAACCGATCAAGACCGAACTCGGCCTGAAGGACAGCCAGCTCGGCATGCTCACCGGCATCGCCTTCGCAGCTTTCTACGCAACATTGGGTATTCCCGTCGCCATGTGGGCCGACCGCGGCAACCGGCGCAACATCATTGCGCTTGCCCTTACCGTTTGGTCGGGCATGACCGCCTTGTCCGGCCTGTCGCAATCCTATTGGCAACTCCTCGTCGCCCGCATGGGTGTCGGCGTCGGCGAAGCCGGCGGCACACCGCCCGCTACCAGCATGATCGCAGACCTCTATCCCCCGCAGGAACGCGCCACCGCCCTCGGCGTCTACACGACCGGCATCGGCCTTGGCGTCATGCTCGGATTCGCCCTCGGCGGCCTCGTCTATGAGGCCTATGGCTGGCGCATGGCCTTTTTCGTCGCAGGCGTGCCGGGCCTGTTGCTGGCCTTGCTGGTCCGCTTCACCATTCGCGAACCCGTGCGCGGCCATTCCGAAGCGCGCCAGGACGACCGTCCCGCGCCGTCGCTGAAGGAAACACTCCGCTTCATCATGGGCCAGACCTCGTATCTGTGGCTCCTCGCCGGTTGCCTGCTGATCTGCATCTCGGCCAATGCTTTCCTCGTCTTCACGTCCAGCCACCTCCAGCGCACGTACGGCCTCAGCCCCGGCCAGGTCTCATGGCCGCTCGGCCTCCTCATCGGCGGCGTCGGCAGTATCGGCGCCGTCGTCATCGGGCTGGTCTGTGACCGCCTGTCGAAGAAAGACCTGCGCTGGCGCCCGTTGATCATCGCTCTCTGCGCCGCAATCGCCCTGCCCTTCGCCTGGATGTTCCTGCGCGCGCCCACAGTCGGCCTCGCCTATACGTGGAACGTGGTGCCCAGCTTTGTCGGCCTCATCTATGCCAGCATCGCCTACACCGCCTCACAGGAACTGGTTCAGCTGCGCATGCGATCCTTCGCCTCGGCCTTCATGCTGTTCTGCCTGACGCTGATCGGCATCGGCTGCGGTCCGTGGATCGCTGGCAGCCTCAGCGACTATTTCACCGCGCAGGGCGAGGCCCACCCGCTGGCTCGGGCGCTCGAGCTCATCCTCATCTTCAATGCGCTCAGCATTCTCTGCCTGTTGATGTCCAGCCGGAACTACCGGGCCGACGCCGAACGGGCTACCCGGCTCGACTAGTGTTCTAGTCGGCGGTTACCGTCACGACGGGGCCGCCGCCGAGTGCCCGGAACAGGGACACGACGTTCAAGGCCCGGTCCAGTTCGGCTCCAATCAGGTTCTGGCGCGACTGATAATCGTCCCGCTGGGCATCCAGCACAGAGAAATAGTCATCGATCCCTACGCGGAACCGTTCCTGCGACAGGTTCAGCGTGACCGACGCATCCTCGACAAGCCGGCGCAGCGCGTCGATCCGGTCATCAACCGTCTGCGCGATCGCCAGCGCGTCAGCGGTCTCGCGGAAGGCCGTCTGGATCGATTGCTCATACTGCTCCAGCGCCAGGTCGCGGTTGGCCTTGGACACGCCGAGGTTCGCCTTGCGACTGCCACCATCGAAGATCGGCAGGGACAATTGCGGGCCAATGCTCCACGCGCCGCTGCCGTCGAACAGGTCATCCAGTCCCGTACTGCTATACCCGGCGCTGCCGGTCAGCGAGATCGTCGGGAAATAGGCCGCGCGAGCCGCACCGATATTCGCATTTGCGGCGCGCAATTGCCGCTCCGCCGACAGCACATCAGGACGATTGAGCAGGATGTCCGACGGCGCATCCACGGCCAGCCTATCCTTGATGGGCGACGGGCTCAGCACGGCCTGCTCCGCAACATTCGTCGGCAGGTTCGCTCCGACAACCAGTCGCAGCGCATTCACGTCCTGCCGCACCAGTCCGGTAAACTGCGCCACCTGCGCCTTCGCCGTCTCGACACTGGCCGACGCCCGACGCACATCGATCTCCGTCACGACACCGGAATCGAACAATTCCCGCGTCAGTGCCAGCGACTTGCCCTGGCTCTCGACAGTCTCTTGCGCCAGCCTCAGACGCTCTTGGTCGGCCGCGAGTGTCAGCCAGGACTGCGCCACTGACGAGATCAGCGAAATCTTCACGCTGCGCTCGCCTTCGACCGTCGACATGTAGGTTTGCAGAGCCGCTTCATTCAGGCTCGACACCCGACCGAACAGGTCCAGTTCATAGGCCGTCACACCCAATTGTGCTTGCGCACTGTCAGTCAGGAAGGCGGAGGCATCGTCGCCATCAAGCGCACCTGCTTCGCGCGCCGATCCTGTGGCTGACAGGGTCGGCAGACGCGCGGCCCGCGTTATCCCATATTGCGCTTCGGCAATCGCGATCCGTGCGGTTGCCGATCGCAGGTCCCGGTTGTTCTCCAGCGCCAGCTGTATCACGCTTTCCAGCGCATCGGATTCGACAAGGTCCTGCCAGCCGCGCACATCGGCAGCACCCGTGTCGGCATCCGAAACCGGCAAAGCATCCGGCACGGGAGCCGCCACGCGGTCATAGGCTGGCGCGAGATTGACACATCCCGCCAAGGCGACAGACAGCATGAGTGGGGCAAGGCGAAGAGTGTGGGGCATCAAACAGTTCCATCAACTTGAAGGCGCGCCTTGGGCGTGCGGGTCGTCAGTTTCCGGACGACGACATAGAAAAGTGGCGCAGCAAACAGGCCAATCACCGTCACGGCGATCATCCCGCTCAGCACGGTTGTTCCCAGTGCGGCGCGCGACGCTGCCCCGGCACCCGAACTGAACACAAGCGGCGTAATACCCAGACCGAAGGCCAGCGACGTCATCAGGATCGGACGGAAACGCAACCGCACCGATTCCATCGTCGCCTCGATCAGCCCCTTGCCTTCCGCCTCAAGCGCGCGGGCGAACTCGACAATCAGGATGGCATTCTTGGACGCAAGCCCGACCGTCGTCAGCAGGCCCACTTGGAAGAAGACGTCATTGTCATACCCGCCCAGATGGGCACCAATGACCGCGCCAAGCATGCCAACAGGCGCAACCAGCAACACGGATATCGGCACCGTCCAGCTTTCGTAAAGCGCCGCGAGGCAAAGGAAGACGAACAGGCCGGACAACAGGTAAAGCAAGGTGCTCTGATTGCCGGAGCTACGCTCCTGCGCGCTGATACCCGTCCATTCGAGGCTCGTGCCAGCCGGCAGGCGAGCCACCAGCTCTTCCATCTTGTCCATCGCCACACCGGAGCTTTCGCCCGGCGCAGGCTGGCCCTGGATGTTTAGCGCTGGCGAGCCATTGTAGCGTTGCAGCAGCGACGCGCCATAGTCCCACTCGGACGACACGATCTCCGACACCGGCGTCATGTCCCCGGTATCGTTGCGCACGCGCCAGTCACCAATATCGTCGGGCTGCATCCGGAACGGGGCATCGCCCTGCACGTAGACGCGCTTGATCCGCCCACGGTCGATAAAGTCATTCACATAGGTGCCGCCCAGGCCGACCGACAACAGGCTCGTCGCATCGGCCAGGTTGATGCCCAACGCCTGCGCCTTCTGGTAGTCGAGGTTCAGCTTGAATTGCGGACTGTCTTCCTGCCCGTTCGGACGCACACTCGTCAGGCCCGGTTCCTGCGCGGCCATGCCAAGCAATTGGTTGCGTACCTTGACCAATGCATCATGGCCGATGCCGCCGGTATCCTTCAGGTAGAGGTCAAAACCGCTGGCATTGCCCAGTTCGCGGATAGGTGGCGGGATAACGGCGAAGATCATCGCATCCGTGCGCTGGCTGAAAGCACCCGAGGCCCGCCCGGCAATCGCCGACGAAGACTGGTCCTTCCGGGTCCGCTCCGACCAGTCCTTCAGCGGCGTGAACGACAGGCCGACATTCTCGCCCTGCCCGGCAAAGCCGAATCCGGCAATCGCCATGACGCCCTGCACATTCTCGGTATCGTTCTCACGATAATGCAGCGATACGGCATCCATGACCTCCGTTGTCCGCGCCAGTGTCGCACCGGTCGGCAGCTGGACAATCGTCATCACAGCGCCCTGGTCTTCGTTCGGCAGGAACGAGGTTGGCAGGCTGCGGAAGCCCAGTCCCAGCAGGACAAGCATCACGGCGAACACACCCACGAAGAGCCAGACACGGCGCAGCACACGCGCCACGACCGCCTCATAACCATCACGCAGGCGCGAAAATCCGCTATCGAACAGGGCACCGGCGCGAGCGGCCAGGTTTTTCTTTTCGGACACGTCATGTCCGTTCGCTTTCAAAAGGGTCGCACACAGGGCGGGCGACAGGGTGAGCGCGACCAGCACCGACAAGGTCATGGCGGTAACGATCGTGATCGAGAACTGGCGATAGATCACACCCGCCGATCCCGGGAAGAATGCCATCGGAATGAACACGGCCGACAACACAACCGCGATGCCCACAAGCGCGCCTGTAACCTGCTTCATCGACTTGCGCGTCGCATCGCGCCGCGACAGGCCTTCTTCGGCCATCACCCGCTCGACATTCTCCACCACCACGATCGCGTCATCGACCAGAAGGCCGATCGCCAGCACCATGGCGAACATGGTCAGCGTGTTGATCGAATAGCCAAACATCAGCAGTACCGCGAACGTCCCCAGCAAAACCACAGGTACCGCGATCATCGGAATGAAGCTGGCCCTGAAACTTTGCAGGAAAACGAGGATCACGAGGAAGACCAGGATTACCGCTTCGATCAGCGTCTTCTGGACTTCATGAATGGACGTGCTGATGAACGGCGTCGTGTCATACGGATAGACCACGCCGATATCGTCCGGAAACTGCTTCGCCAGCGTGTCCATCGCAGAGCGCACGCCTTCCGCCGTCTGCAAGGCATTCGCGCCCGATGCCAGCGAGACAGCCATACCGGCCGCCGGCTGTCCATTATACTTGGCAACCGTCGAATAATTCTCCGCACCCATCTCGACCCGTGCAACATCGCTCAGCCGCACGGATGCGCCATCACCAGTGGTCAGGATCAACAGGTCGCGGAACTGGTCGGGAGTGGAGAGCAGTGTCTGCAGCGAAATGGTTGCCGTGATTTCCTGGCCTTCGAGCGCCGGGCTTCCGCCCAGCGAACCGGTGGAGACTTGTGCGTTCTGCGCGCGGATCGCGGTAATCACGTCGCTCGGCATCAGGCGGTACTGGTTCAGTTTGCCCGGATCGAGCCAGATCCGCATCGCATAGGGCGAACCGAACAGCCGAACGCTGCCGACGCCATCGATCCGGCTCAGCACGTCAGTCACGTTCGAGCGCGCATAGTCGCCCAAATCAGTCTGGTCGAACGTCCCATTCGGCGAAATCAGCGCCGTCACCATCAGGAAGCCTGCCGACGCCTTGCTTACCGTCACGCCCTGGCGTTGCACCTGTTCGGGCAACAGCGGGCTCGCCAGCGCCAACTTGTTCTGCACCTGCACCTGCGCGATGTCCGGGTCGGTCCCGGTCTCGAAGGTCAGCGTGATCGAGGCGACGCCCTGCGAGCTGGACGAGGAGGCAATGTAGTCCAAGCCATCCAACCCGGTCATCTGCTGCTCTATCACCTGCGTGACCGTGTCCTCGACCGCCTTGGCCGATGCGCCGGGATAGACAGCGTTGATCGACACCGTGGTCGGTGCGATGTCGGGATACTGGGCGACCGGCAGGGTCCTCAGCGCGATACCGCCTGCGATCATGACAATGATCGCCAGGACCCATGCGAAGATCGGCCGGTCAATGAAGAAATCAGCCATGGGGGTTCATCTCGGTTGAATTACTGTTTGACGACATGTGTCGCAGCGCTGTCCGGTTCGGCCGACGCTGTTTGTGGCTGCACCGACATGACGGGCGCGCCGGGGCGCACTTTCTGAAGGCCGCCAATGATCAGCTTGTCGCCGTCTTCCAGGCCGTCGGACACGATCCAGTCATTGCCGTGCGCTTCGACGATTGTCAGGTTGCGCATTTCGGCCGTGCCATCCTTGCCGACCACCATCGCGGTGGGGTCACCTTTGACGGTGCGGGCCACAGCGCCCTGAGGCACGAGGAAGACATTGTCATATGTGCCTGCGCTGAAGCTGGCATTGACGTACATGCCCGGCAGGATGAACCCGTCCGGGTTGGGAACGACCGCGCGCAGGATCACCGATCCGGCGCTTTCATCCACGTTCACTTCGCTGAATTCCAGCCGCCCCGGCTCGGAATAGGTGCTGCCATCTTCCAGCTTGATCGACACCGACACGCTCTGGCCGTCGGACGACTGAATCCGGCCAGCCGCGATATCGCGCTTCCAGCCGAGGATCTTTGAGCTGCCCGCTGTCAGGTCCAGGTAGATCGGGTCCAGTTGCTGAACCATCGCCAGTGGCGCGGCCTGGTTTTCAGTCACCAGCGCGCCCGGCGTAACGGTCGAGCGGCCAATCTGGCCCTCGATGGGTGAGGTCACCCTTGTGCGCGACAGATCGATATTTGTGCGCTGCAGCGCTGCCTTCTGGATCGCCACGTCGGCCTCCGCCTGCTTCTGGGTCGCGACCGCCTGGTCAAGATTCTCCCGGCTCACGGCATTGATCTCGGCAAGTCGCTCGAACCGACCAGCCGTCTGGCGCGCCGCTTCGGCTGTCGCCTCTGCGCCCTGAACGGCAGCTTTTGCGCTGTTTACCGCGGCGGCATATTCGGAAGTATCAATCTGGTAGAGCGCCTGGCCCTGGCTGACCAGTTCGCCTTCCGTGAATAGGCGCGACTTGATCAGCCCTGTTACCTGGGGGCGGATCTCCGCCTCCCGGAATGCGCGGGCGCGGCCCGGCAGTTCGCGTGTACTTTCGATGCTCGTCCGGTGCACGACCATCACGTCGACCGGGGCCGCAGCGGGAGCGCCAGACGCAGATTGCGCGGGCGCGGCTGGCTCGGACGCACCGCAGGCAGCTGCGGTGCCGATGAGCGCCGCAGCGATCAGAGCTCTGAAACTGTTTGATATTCTTGGCATTACTGTCACCTTGATCAATCGCGCCTATGTGTGATTGACCGCTTGTAAAGTTAGAATGAACGTTCGAAATAATGTTGCGCCGCAACAAATCAAGAACGGGGAGCAGAAGTTTTTACGAAAATGACCAAAACCATCGAAAAAAACTCACCACGCGCCCAGGCACGGTGCGAACAGATACTCGACGCAGCGACCGCCTGCTTCGTTGAACAGGGCTTTCATGGCGCCGGCATGGCCCGCATCGCCGAGCAGGCCAGCATGAGTGCTGGCCATATTTATCACTATTTCGACGGGAAGGACGCGATCATCGCGGCCATCGTCGACCGTGAAAACGGCCTCCAGACAGATAAACTCTCATCTTTCAAAAATGTTCCGCCGGACGCCTTGCGAAACGAGCTGGTCGAGCGGGCCGAAGAAGGCGTTCGCAGCCTGACCGACCCGTTCAAATCGGCCCTCAGCCTCGAGATCATCGCCGAAGCCCAGCGCAATCCCGCCATCGCAGAACGGATGCAGGTCCATGACGCGAAAGTCAGGGCGATCTTCGCAGAACTACTGCGCGACCATCTCCAGCTCGACAATGTCGAGGGACGGGTCGACATGCTTTTTACCCTGTTCGACGGGCTGGCCATCCGCATGCTCCGTCACCCCGATCTGGATCCGGTGACGATGCTGCCGTTCATGCGCGCATCGATCATGTCCATCCTGGCGGCCTGACACCTAACCCCATCACCACCCCACTGGTCCCACCCCCGGCACCACCGCGTCACGCCACCCTCACGGCTCTGGACAGCATGGGGCAAAGCCGGGCAAATCATCTCCATGACCAATTTCTCCGGACCGACCTCGAACAGCTTCATTTCCCAGCGCCTGCGCCTGCACTATGTCGACTGGGGCAACCAGGACGCGCCGCCGCTGGTTCTGGTCCATGGCGGCCGTGACCATTGCCGTTCATGGGACTGGGTCGCCGAGGAACTCAGCAAGGACTGGCACGTCGTCGCGCCCGACCTGCGCGGTCATGGCGACAGTGCCTGGTCAGAAGACGGCGAATATTCGGTCCGCGCCTGCGTCTACGATCTCGCCCAACTGATCCATCAGCAGAAGTTCAATCCCGTCACCATCGTCTCCCATTCCTATGGCGGCACGATTTCCCTGCGCTATGCTGGCATCTATCCAGAAAATGTCCGCAAGATCGTCGCCATCGAGGGCCTTGGCCCGTCGCCGAAAATGATGAAGGAGCGCTTCAGCACCTCACCCGGCGAGCGCATGCGCGAATGGATCAACTCCAAGCGCGCCGCCGCTGGCCGCACGTCGAAGAAATACCCGACCCTCGAAGACGCCTATACGCGCATGAAAACCGAGAACAGCTACCTCACCGATGAACAGGCCCGCCACCTGACCATCCACGGCATCAGCCAGAACGAGGACGGCACCTATTCCTGGAAGTTCGACAATTACTTCCGCGTGATGACGCCGTATGACATCCCCTATACCGACATCGAGACCCTGTGGCAGGCCATCACCTGCCCTACGCTCCTGCTCTATGGCGAAAAGAGCTGGGCCTCGAACCCGGCCGAGGATGGCCGCCTCAAGCATTTCCAGGATGCCAAAGTGAAGCTCTACGAAAATGCCGGCCACTGGCTCCACCATGACCAATTCGACCGCTTCATCGCCGACCTGAAAGCCTTCCTCTAGCTGCGCGACCGGTCTGACAGGAAAAACTTGTCCCCCCCTCCGGCGCGGCCCCACAATGGGCTGCATGACAGACACGGCCGACCCCACCCTGTTTTCCCGCGTGACCGACATGGTCGCCGCATTCATCGAGTGGATCAGTGGCCGCGAGACGCTGACTATCCCGCGTGCCTTTTACAGGAAGGCCCAGCGCCGTCTCTGGGTCATCGAAGACATGCTGCGCGGCGCGCTCTACATTCCCGCACTCGAGCTCACGGGCGCGCCCATAGTCCCTAAAGCACTTCCGCATCATTTGACTCCATATCCAGCAGCTTTGAAGTAGTTCTGGCATTCGTCGGCTGAGTAGAGGTCGATGACCGAGGCGATTGCGTTGTGGAGGTCTTCGATTGTCCTCGCGCCGATCCGTCTGAG
>NZ_JBDNGN010000017.1:0-22120 GCF_041689225.1 Hyphomonas sp.
CCGCCACGGCACGTTCGCGAAGATCAACGGAATAGTACTTGCCCATGGTGATAAACCTCCTCTTCCAGTCCGGAAACTGAATCAGAGTTCGAAGTGTCTGGGAATCCGTCCGATTCTGTCAAAGACAGAACCGCTCTAGGAGGCGGACCATGGCAGCGTCGAGTCCGCTGACGATATAGCCGGGATGCATGGCAAAGCCTGCACCGGCGGTCTTGGGCTTCTCGGTATCGTCGCGTTCCCCGATTAGGCTCGATAGGTGCGGCAGGAAGATGAAGGCGAGGAAGCTCATCACGACAAGCGCCATGATGACGAGGCCGAAATTCTGCTCCATCGAGAATACCTGTTCGCCCGCCGCCCATGCGCCGGTGCCCATCGCTGCGATCAGGGCAAAGCCGCTGAGCAGCGTGGGCCAGCTGACAGGACCTTCGGGATGCTTGAGATAATTGTGGCGGCCCTTACCGCCAGCCTCGGAGGCCACGCGGTGGAAACCGACAAGCAATGGCATGAAGGCGACCGCGATCGCGCCGAGATAGATACCACGCTGGACCGGATGGGATAGGTCCACCTGCCAAGGCCAGGCCGCAACAGGCACGTTTGTCCCAAAGGCGATCCATGCCAGTAGGGAGAGGAGGAGAAAGAGCAGGAGAAAGGCAGCGTGAAAGGCCGGACGCTCTTCGGTTCCGGGCATATCGTCCTTGGCGACGAGGCCCCATTGGTTGCTAATCAGGAAGATGCTGAGCCCCGCATAGGCGAGCAGTGGCAAGGCAATGATCAGCCCCCAGGCCGTCCAGCCTGTCACTGTTCCGGGGGTTTCCAAATCGGTCACTGCGACGGCGAAGGCGCCTATCGCGGACGCGCCCAGTGCCCAGACGCCCAGCCAGGAATCGGATGCGTCCAGCCAGCGCCATTTGGGCCAGCCCGGCTTCCACTCTATGTTCAAAATCGCCAACATTTGCGTCCCTACTCCACACCCGGCAGGGACTTAACCATTTGTTAACTTCATTGGGAAGTTGAAAATATAGCCGTTTGGGGCAGGCCGCCTCAGTCCTTGAACAGCTCCATCGCGGCAGCGGTCATGGCTTCGACGCCGGTGGCGATGGTGGGGTCATAGTCGGGGGCAAAGCCGGAGGAGTGGAGCGATGGCAGCGAGGGACCGCCATTCTGGGCAGCGGCATACTTTTCCGGTTCCACGGCCCCGACCCAGAAGATGACACTCGGGATCTTCTCCTCGGTGCGGCCGTACTGGCCGAAATCCTCGCCGCCCATGACAGGCTTCACTTCTTTCACATTGGCGGCGCCGATGGACTTGCCGATGGCCTTCATCGTGCGGGCGGTCGTGTCGGGGTCGTTATAGGTGGCGGGCGTGTAGTCGCTCTCGATGGTGACATCCGGCTCGGGCGCACCGAAGGCCATGGCCTCGGCCTTGGCGATGCGGGTAATGCCGTCGAGCAGCATGGCCCGTGTCTTGTCATCATAGGAGCGCACGGTGATCAGGAGTGTGGCCTCATCCGGGATGATGTTGTGCTTGGTACCGGCCTTGAAGGAGCCGACCGTGACGACGGCGCTGTCCTGCGGATTGGTGTTGCGCGACACGAGGCTCTGCAGGGCAACGACGATGTGCGAGGCGACGAGGATCGGGTCTTTGGTCGTGTGCGGATAGGCTCCGTGGCCGCCAACGCCTTTGACCTTGATGTCGACGCTGTCGACATTGGCGAGGGCAAAGCCCTTGGAATAGTTGATCGTGCCGGCTGGCGCGCCAGCAGATACGTGCAGGGCGAGATTGTAGTCAGGCTTGGGGAAGCGCGTGAACAGGCCGTCGGCCAGCATGGCTTCGGCACCGAGGCCGATCTCTTCGGCGGGCTGGGCAATCATGACCAGCGTGCCTTTCCACTTGTTCTTCCGGGCGATCAGTTCGCGAGCCGTGCCGACCCAGCTGGTCATGTGCACGTCATGGCCGCAGGCATGCATCACGTTACTTTCCACACCGGTCCAGGTTTTCGCTTCGACTGTCGAGGCAAACGGGAAGCCGGTCTGTTCGGGTACGGGCAGTCCGTCCATGTCTGTGCGGATCAGGACGGTTGGCCCGTTACCATTGCGAAACACGCCAACGACGCCATAGCCGCCGACGCCTTCGAGGACTTCGCCATTGTCCTTCATCGACTTCTCGACAACCCAGTCCTGACCAACGCCGGTGGTCACTTCAAAGCCCAGCGACTGCAGCTCGCCCGCGAGAATGGCGGACGTCTTTGACTCCTCGAACGAGAGTTCGGGCGCGGCGTGGAGGCGTTTGTAAAAGGCGACGAGGGCGGGGTCGGCGGTCGGCAAGGGTGCGGTGGAGGTGCTGGCCGTTGTGTCGGCAGCGCCCGATTGGCTGGACGACGGGGTCAGCAATGTCGGGCCATCGCCGCTTGTATCAGCGGCCTTGTCCTTGCCCGGGCCTCCACAGGCGACGAGAACGAGAGCGAGGGCGGTCAAGGCGGCGGGGCGGAACATCACGGTAACTCCTGAAATCATTCAGGAGCGACTCTAGAGGAGTTTAGCGCGCTGCCAAGAGGCCGGAACGCCGCGAGCGATCAATTGCGCCCGCGCTCTAGGTCTTCGGAGAGTTCGATGTCGACCGGCGTACCGGCAAGGCGCTGGCGGTAGACCTGTGTGTTTTCAAGCACGCGCTGGACATAGTTCCGCGTCTCCGAGAACGGGATGAACTCTACCCAGTCGACAGGATCAACCTGGCCGGTGCGCGGGTCGCCATAGTCCTCGATCCACTGTTTCGGGCGGCTCGGGCCGGCATTATAGGCCGCGGCGGTCATGATGTAGCTGCCCCGGAACTGCGAGAGCAGCGTGTCGAGGTGCTGGCCCCCAAGCGTCATGTTGTAACCCGGGTCATCGGTGAGCCACGAGGCGCGATAGGGGAGGCCGCGAAGACGGGCTTCGTTCTTGGCCGTGGCCGGCATGAACTGCATCAGACCGCGGGCACCGGCATGGCTGACGGCGTTGGGGTTCATCTCGCTTTCCTGCCGCGACAGGGCCAGCATCAGCGGTTTCTCGACGCGCGGTTCGCGCAGCATCGGATAGGAGACGATTGGATAGGCGGCATCGGTGGCGACAATACCCTTGGCGAGGCCGGCCTTGGCCCCGCGCACGCCGATGTCCGGCACCTGGTATTCTGTGGCCATGCGCGCCAGCAGGATGAATTCGGCCTCGTTCGTGAGCTGGTCGTCAAGGTGATAGGCGAATTCGCGGAACATGCGCGTCTCGCCGGCCTCGCCCAGCAGGCTGAGCGCCTTGACGAGCGGACGGGCATTGAACGCGGCGGTTTCTTCCGGTGTTGGCTCGGACGAGGCAGCAAAGGATATCTTGCGGTCGTTGAGGCGTTCGGCAGCGAGTTGTCCGTAATAGGTGAACTTCTGCTTGGCGGCGGCGCCATAGGATTCGAGCGCGGCATCCTTTTCGCCAAGCTGGTCTTCGGCGCGTCCGGCCCAGTATTCGCCGCGCGCCAGGCTGATCGGCGTCGAGACGCTGGCCGTCATGTCCTTGAAGTGTTTCAGGCTGCGTTCCGGATTGTTGTTCAGGCGCAGGGCAATCCAGCCGGCCGTCCATTCCGCGTCGGCATAGTCAGACCCTTCGGTCATGCCATGCGGCGCGGTGAGCTGGTAGGCGCGCAACCAGTTGCCGTCTTTCAGGTCGGTCCGCATGGCGACGCTGCGTTCGTCCCACAGCTTGGAGCGACCGGCTTCCGGAACGTCATTGGCGTCGATGCCCACAAGGAGCGGGGTTGCGCCCTCCTGATTGCCCCGTGTCCGGCGCCAGCGGGCGCGGTCATAGAGCAGGCCGGGATTGTCCTGCAGGGAGGTCGGAACCGCATCGACCAGGCGGTCGACATTGCGGCCACGGCTGGCCAGCCCGATTCGGGCGTCGACCAGTTTGCGATAGTCGGCACTGACCAGCGGCTTCAGATTGGTCGCGGCGGAACGCTGGTTGGTCCAGAGCAGGAATTCGATACGGACGCGGTGGTCGGCCTCGGTTAGGAAGCCGCCATAGGTCGCCAGCACAATGCGTTCCAGGTCGCGGTCCATCGAATTGTTGCGCCAGGCATCATGGACGAGGGCCTCGGCCTTGGCGGGCTGGCCGACGGCCTTGTAGCTGCGCGCAAGGGCGATCTTGCCGGCACCTGTCTGCGGGCCGGCATTGGTCAGCCAGAGGATACGGTCGCCGTGGCTGAGCGAGGACAGGTCGATGATTTCCTCGGCGCGCTTGCGCATCCGGTCGGTCTTCGGCCAGGTCGGCAGGGTTTCGATCGCGCTGGCGACTTCATCAAAGCCCATGCCGGGGACGCCTTCGCTGGCGCGCACCCACATGATCAGGTTGCCCACGGCGGGGTCGCTGGCCTGACGCTGCAGGTCGGCAACTTCATTCCAGTCATAGCGGCCTGCGGCGTTGAGGGCCTTGTGCAGGATTTCGGCGTTCTTGGCGTTTGTCGTCTGGGACGCATAGACGCGTTTCGGCTTCAGGCTGGGCGCATCCGGCAAGGCAGATGCTGATGCGCTCAGGGCCGCGAGGCCGAGCAGAAGCGAAATCGTGAGGGGTCGAATCATGGGAGGTGTCATCGGAGTTTATTTCTACGCCAAAGCATGAGAAGGCATTGTTAAATAATACGACAGAATTTCCACCAACACCCCAATCGCGGCAAGAATACGATGTTTCACGGCTCAATCCCAGCACTCGTCACACCTTTCAAGAACGGTGCCGTTGACCGCGAGGCCTTTGCCGCGCTGGTCGAGCGCCAGATCGCCGGGGGGTCGAGCGCCGTCGTGCCCGTGGGCACGACGGGTGAGACATCCACCCTCACGACGGAAGAGCACAAGGATGTCGTGACGCTGTGCGTCGAGATTGTTGCAGGACGCGTTCCGGTGATCGCGGGCGCAGGATCGAACGCAACCGATGAGGCGATTGACCTGGTCCAGCATGCCAAGACCGTCGGCGCCGATGCGGCACTTGTGGTCTGCCCCTATTACAACCGGCCGAACCAGGCCGGGCTTGAGGCGCATTTCCGCGCCATCAATGACGCGGTGGCGTTGCCTGTGCTGCTCTACAATGTGCCGGGCCGCACGATTGTCGACCTGTTGCCGGAGACGGTGGCACGCCTCGCCCAGTTGCCGAACATTGTCGGCATAAAAGATGCGTCCGGCGATGTCGCCCGGGTCAGCCAGCATGCGGCGCTGATCGGCGATGCGCAGTTTGTGCAATTGTCCGGCGAGGATCCGAACGCGCTGGGCTTTCTCGCCATGGGCGGGGCTGGATGCATTTCGGTGACCGCGAACGTGGTGCCGGACATGTGTGCTGCGATGCATGCGGCTTTCCAGGCGGGTGACCTCGCCGGGGCGCAGGCGATCGAGCGCAAGCTGATCGCCCTGCACAAGGCACTTTTCTGCGCGCCCTCGCCGGGACCGGCGAAATATGCCCTGTCGCGGCTGGGCCTGTGCCAGCCGGACGTGCGCCTGCCAATTACCCAACCGGATGCTGCCGCCTGCGCGACAATTGATGCGGCTATGGCGCTGGCGGGCCTGAAGACCTAAATAGGGCTCATGTCAAAGACACCGCAGACCAAGGGCAGGGGCGATGGCCTCGTTGCAGAGAACCGGCGTTCCCGACGGGAATATTCCGTCGAGGATACGCTGGAGGCCGGAATCATGCTGGTCGGCTCCGAGGTGAAATCCCTGCGCCAAGGCAAGGCCAACATCGCCGAGAGCTATGCCAGCGTCGAGGATGGCGGCCTCTACCTGATCAACTGCGACATCCCGATCTATAATGCGGCCAACCGCTACAACCATGAACCCAAGCGCAAGCGGAAGCTGCTCGTCTCCAAGCGGGAACTCTCGAAATTGTCGCAGGAAGTCGACCGGGCCGGGCGCACGATCGTGCCCTTGAAGCTCTACTTCAATGATCGCGGCATCGCGAAACTTCTGATCGGCACGGCAACGGGCCGCAAGGGCCATGATAAACGCGAACATGATGCCAAGCGCGACTGGGCCCGCCAGAAGGCGCGGATCATGAAAGAGGGGTGAGGCGTTTCTGACGTTTCATCAGGATGAGTGCTGCTCAGCCGACGATCTCTTTCGCCACCGCAAACACGTCCTCGAACATTTCCGGCGTCAGGCGCTTCGTATTCGTATTGTAGCGGCTGCAGTGATAGCTCGACAGCAGGGTGAGGGACCGGCCCTGGAATTCCACGTCATAGCGGGTGTTGTGGCCGAAGGGATGGGCACTGAGTTTCAGGCCCAATGTACGCACGGTCGAATCGTGGCTAATTTTTCCTAAACACAGCAGGACCTTGAGATCGGGCAAAGCGGCGATGCGGGACTGGAGGAAGGGGCGGCAGGCATTGATTTCGGCGCCGACCGGCTTGTTCTCAGGCGGCACGCAGCGTACCGCATTGGTGATCATGGCATCTTTCAGCCGCAGGCCGTCATCCGGGGATGCCGCGTAAGTCCCTGACGAAAAACCGAATTTTTCCAAAGTTGCGTAAAGAAGGTCGCCCGCCCAGTCGCCGGTGAAGGGCCGGCCCGTGCGATTGGCCCCGGTGACGCCGGGGGCGAGACCGACCACCAGGAGACGCGCCGTTTCACTGCCAAAGCTCGGCACCGCGCCGTTGAACCAGTCCGGTTCGCGCGCGGCCACGCTCTCGCGATAGGTCACGAGGCGGGGGCAGAGGGGGCAGTCGCGGGGCGCTTCGGGGGGTGGCAGGGTGGTCTTAGTACCCATCCGCGACGCCGTCCTTGCGCATTTCGGTGGCGGCGATCCAGGCGCCGGAATTGAAGTCGCGCATGATGGCCTGGTAGCCGCCGGCATTGGCCGAGCAGCACTCGACGGTGTGGCCCCGGCGTTCGAGTTCGGCGCGGGTGGCAGGCGGGATGCCGCTTTCGAGGTGGACGATGCCCTTGTCGGCTTCGCACGGGTCGCCGTTGAGCGTGTTCGTCGGCTCGCAGCCGCCGGTATGTTCCCAGCGTGCAGCGTCGCCGGCCTCCTGCAGGCCCATGTCAAAGTCGACGAGGTTGAGGATCACCTGCACGTGGCCTTGCGGCTGCATGCCGCCGCCCATCAGGCCGAAGCTGAGCCATGGCTCGAACGGGCAGGCCTGAGCTATCGGCACGGCGCGGACCTGGCAGCCGGGCATGTCCTTCTTGAAGGCGAAGGCCGGGATGATCGTGTGGAAGGGGCGTTTGCCGGGGGCAAACACGTTCGGGTGGGCCGGGTCTAGGCTGAACAGTTGACCCCGGTCCTGGAACATGAAGCCGAGCCCGTCGGCAACGAGGCCGGAGCCCATCCCGCGATAGTTCGACTGGATCAGCGAAACCATCATGCCGTCACTGTCGGTGACCGTGAGATAGGTCGTGTCGCCGTCTTTGAGTTTGGCGTCGGCGGCGGCCGCTTCGGTGGACGTCAGGGAGGCTTCAACATCGCCGAACGACACGACGGGAACGGTGGTCATCGCCCTGTTGAGCTGGATATGGGCTGCCTGACGGGCGGCGCGGGCCGGTTTGACGAAGGCCTGCTCATCAATGCGGGAGAATTTCGGGTCGGCGAAGTAGCGCGCCCGGTCGGCAAAGGCGAGGCGCTTGGCTTCCACCTGCGCCATGATCGAATCAGGCGATCCGAAGCCCATGCCGCGCAGGTCGAACTTCTCCAGCATCTGCAGCATTTGCAGGGCGGCGATGCCCTGCGTGTTCGGCGGCAATTCGCAGACCTTGTAATCACCGCGATAGGTGACGCAGACCGGTTCGACGAATTCGCCTGTATGTGCGGCGAAGTCTTCATAGCGTAGCGGGCCGCCGATACGCTTGAAATAGGCATCCATCGTCCTGGCCGTCTCGCCCTTGTAATATTCGTCGCGGCCTTTCTGGCCGATGCGTTCGAGCGTATTGGCGAGGTCCGGGTTGCGGAACAGGCTGCCTTCGCTGGGCATGGGCGAGAAATAGGTTTTCTTCGCATTGTCATATTCTTCCAGCATGCCGCTTTCGAAGGCCGGTTCGAAACGCTTCGGGCCGAAGGTCCAATAGTACGAAATCACTTCCGGGATCGGCGCGCCTGCCCGGGCATAGCGAATGGCGGGCTCGAGATTGGCCAGCATGGGCCGGTTGCCGAATTTTTCGTGCAGGGCATACCAGGCATCGACGGTGCCGGGCACGGTGACGGGCGCCGTGCCGAAGGGCGGGATTTCCTTGCCGTCCATGTACGTGTCGGCCTTGGCCTGCATATCAGCGAGCGTGGCGCCCATGGCCGAGCGGCCGGAGCCATTATAGCCGTAGAGCTGTTTCGTTTGCGGGTCCCAGACGATGGCGAATAGGTCGCCGCCGATGCCGTTGGCCGTGGGCTCGACAAGGCCGAGCATGGCATTCGCCGCGATTGCGGCGTCCATAGCGTTGCCGCCGACCTTCATCACGTCCAGCGCGGTCTGCGTGGCCAGCGGGTGGGCTGTCGCGGCGGCGGCATGCGGGGCGACGACGGCCGATCGGACGCCCATGTCGCGCCCCGAAGGCATGCGGTCGCCCGGACCTGCTACGGTGGCAGCGTTGGACGGCGCAGGCGTGTCATCGAGTGGCGCGGGCGCCAGCGCAGTGCAGGAGGTCGCCAGCAGCGCGGCGGCCCCAGCTATCAGGATCTTGAACATCAGTTCGGTCCTCTCTTGCGGGTGTCCTTGGGAAAATAATGAGTCGCCATCCGGTTCGATATGTCCTGCCCGTCGCGGGCAAACCGCGCCTCGGCCTCGATGGCGCTGTTGTCACAGCTGAGATACTGCGCGCTGGTGCGGGTATAGGCATTGTTGAACCCCTCGACGAGGGAGGAGCGGAGATTGCCCCGCTCGGGCGCCTCATAGCGCAGCATGTCGGCCATGTAGCGCCGCCAGTACTGATCCTCGCGGCCATTGCAGCGCACCCGGATGGCGTGGGCCGAGCCGAGCGTGGCGGCGAGCTCCGAGGCATCGCGGAAATAATCAGGGCCACGCAAGGGAATGCCCGATTGGGCCGAGGCTTTGCTTGCCCCCGCAATCAGTAGCAGGCTAAGCAAAGCCCCATGAAAAACTGTCTTATTCATGCGAAGACCTTCGCGCGCATCGCTCCCAGGCTCAAGGGCCTCGAAGACAAACTCAATATCATCCTCATGGACGATAATGGTGTCTTCTCCAAGGCATCGACTGGTGAGGTGGTTAGCGAGCCGAAACCCGAGATCGCCTTTGGCAATGCCGATGCCTTTTTCGGGCCGAGTGTCAGGAATTTCCTCCTGGCTGTGGCCGGTGGCGGTCAACTCGACTGGTTCCAGTCAGCGGCAGCGGGGATCGAAAATCCGGGTCTAGTGATGATTGGCAAGGCGGCAAACAAGTACACGACAAACCATACGCAATCGGAAGCCATGGGCGAATGGGCGCTGTGGCAGGCGCTCGATTATTTCAAGCAGGGTGCCGGACACCGCGCATCCCAGGCCGACAAGACATGGCAGCGGCGCGAGTCGCGTGAAATCCGGGGCTCGAAATGGCTGATTGTCGGCTTTGGCTCGATTGGTGCCTCGACCGGGCGGCGCGTCATGGCGCTGGGCGGCGAAGTAACCGGCATGCGCCGTTCACAAGGCCTTGCAGAAGGCGCCGACCGAATCGTGCCGCCGGATGCGCTGATGGCCGAACTGCCGAAGGCGGATGTCGTGCTGCTTTGCGCGCCACACACGCCGGAAACCGAGGGCATGGCCAATGCGGACTTCTTTGCGGCGATGAAACCGGATGCGCTGTTCATGAATCTAGGGCGCGGTGCGCTGGTGGACGAGCCAGCCCTTCTGGCAGCGCTCGACGCGTGCCGGCCCGGTCATGCGGCCCTCGACGTGACGCTGGTGGAACCCTTGCCTGACGACAGTCCGCTATGGGCACATCCCCGCGTCACCATCACGCCGCATGACAGTTCGCAGACGGACGGAACTGTGACCGGCGCTGACGACACATTCCTCGACAACCTTGCGCGATACCTGGGCGGTCAGCCGCTCAGGCATCTCGTCGGCAAGGCCGCATTCGATTAGGCGGATAGTCAACACGGATTACAGGCTGATATCAGCCGTCTTGTCCTTGTAATCTTTCTTCGGATCATTTCCGAACAGCATTTTCACGCCCGCAAGAAGACTGTTTTCGTTGAGCCAGACATGTGCGTGGTCAAGGTCGAGCCGCAACAGCCGCAGCTTGGGATCCTTCTTGCCATCATACCATGCTGCGATGAAGGGGTTCCAGAGACGGTCAATCATGCTGGCTTCCGTGTGCAGGCGCAATTGGCCGTGAAGCGACGCGAAGAGGTCGTGCCCCTTTGAGACAAACTGGGCGACAGCGGGGGCGACATTGGTGCCGAGCGCCTGGACAAGGTCGACATCACTGGCTGAAAAAACCCAGACCGGACCGCGCGGGTCATCTTCGAGAATGGCGGTCATGGGCTGGCTGGAGCCGCCCTTCTGGCCTTCGAGTGCCAGCATGATTGTGCGATCCGACTTGATGGCGGACCAGAGCTTGTCTTCGATTTCTTTCTGATTGGGCATGTGTCTCTCCTGTTGCGAGGTATGCCAAATTAACCCGCAATCAGGAGTGAGGTTCCGTAGGTCCTTGCGAAAAGTTCTGCCCGCAAGCAATCGTCCGTCGCTCCCTTCAGGGATTGACGGACGATCGTGTCTTCTGGTGTGCAGGGTTCAGGCGGTCGCTTTTGCCTTCAGTCCGGCCATCCGGTCGATCGCGGCTTCAGCGTCGCGCATGATGTCGGCGACGATGCCCGCGACGGGTTTGACTTCATGCACGCCGCCGGCCGACTGGCCCATGGCGAAGCAGGACGTGTCGGTGTTGAGCTTCGCTTCATCCACGATGCCGCCAATGCCGCCGATGACGCCGGTCTGGCTGGAATGGATGGCCTGGAACGGGAACGGCTTGATGTCTTCCGGACGGGTTTCCCAGTCGTTGATATAATCGTTCGTGCGGCAGCGCATCGGCTTGCCGGAATAGCAGCGCGTGCGGGTCGTGTCGGTGTCACCTGCGCCAATAATGGCCTGCTTGTACATGTTTGCGGCGTGGGCCTCTTCGGACGCGATGAAGCGCGTGCCCATCCAGACACCGCAGGCGCCGAGCGCGAGGGCCGCCGCGAGACCGCGTCCGTCATAGATGCCGCCTGCGGCGATGACCGGGATCTTCACAGCTTCGACAGCTTGGGCGACAAGCGGCATCGTGCCGACGAGGCCGGTATGCCCGCCGCCTTCGCCGCCCTGGAGAATCACGGCGTCACAGCCGGCCTGCTCGGCCTTGATCGCATGCTTCACCGCGCCGCCGACAACCATGACTTTCACACCGGCATCCTTGAGCCGCTTCATGATCGGCATCGGCACGCCGAGGCCGGCGACAAACGAATCGGCGCCGCCCTTGATGATGACATCGACAGACTCTTCCAGGCTTTCAGGACTGGCAGCGAGCAGGTCGACGCCAAACGGCTTGTCGGTGAGCTCGCGCACGCGTTTCATCTGGCCCTTGATGAAGTCAGGCCCGGTACCGGCCATGCCGAGAACGCCATAGCCGCCCGCGTTGCACATGGCGGCGCAGAGTTCGGCATAGGAGACACCGCCCATGCCTGCCAGCATGATGGGATGGTCAACTTTCAGCAGTTCGGTCAGCTTGGTGTTCAGGGCCATTGGAGGCGTCCTTTGTGTAATGAAATCGGTACCTGAAGCCTAATTGGCGGTCCTAGCGTCAACGCAAGGGGGGCAGACTCATGGCCGTTTTGACACAATCGCCTATGGTTTGCCCCATTCCCGCCGTGATCTACAGTCAAAGAGCCAATCAAGCCGAGGGAATTGTCCACTCGGTGCTAATAAGTCAAACGAGGGGAAGCTCCTATGACGAAACTTTTTGCAAGCGCTGCCATCGCAGCCCTTTTCGCTGGCGGTGCCATGGCTATGGGACCAACAGAAGAAGCGACCGCAGCGCCAGAAGCAGCTGTTGAAGCGGCTGAAGCCGTTGAAGCAACTACTGAAGTTGCTGTTGCAGACGAAGCAGAAGTCGCTGTGGAAGTTGAAGCACAGGGCGATGGTGAAGCTGAAGTCGTCGCCGAAGACGAAGCCGATGCTGAAGCAGACGTTGCTACCGAAGTCGAAGCAGAAGCAGAAGCAGAAGCTTCGGCACCGGAAGCTGAATAAGGCTGCTATAGCCGGAATGCGCCCTCTCCCTACCGGGAGGGGGCTTTTTCCATTATAAAGGATCAACGGTCGGAACCAACACGGCTGCCTGAAAAATGAACTTTTAGTAATGACCGAGAAGTGCTATGGGCCTTCCCGGTCATCTGACCAACAACAGGGGTATTACAATGAAGAACATCATGATCATCGGCGCGGCTGCGCTGGCTCTCGCCGCTTGCTCGCCAAAAGAAGAAGCTCACCCAGCTGCTGACGCTGCCATCGAATCTGCCGGCGAAACGGTTGATGCGGCTGCTGCTGCTTCGGAAGAAGCTCTCGACAACGCGGGTGAAGCACTCGACGTCGCTGCTGACGCTTCTTCGGAAGTTGCCACCGACGCTGTTGACGCTGCTGCTGTCGACGATGCCGGTGCTGTCGTTGAAGGCGCAATGGACGATGCTGCTGCTGCTGTCGACGACGCTGCTGAAGCAACCGAAGAAACGCCGCAGGAATAGGCTCTGGCTTACAGCCACCTAGAACAAGGGCCGCCCCTTTCGGAGCGGCCCTTTTTTATTGCCAGTCGGTCAGAGGCCTAGAATTTCGAATAGGCACCATCGACGATCAGGGTCGTGCCGGAATGGTAGGATGAGGCATCCGAGGCGAGGTAGACCGCGATGCCGCCAAAGTCTTCCGGCTCGCCCCAGCGCCGAATCGGTACGCGCGAGATCACTTTCGATGTGAACGTGTCGTTGCCCTGAGCGGCGTCGGTCATGTCGGTGGCGATCCAGCCCGGCAGGATCGAGTTGGCGCGAATCCTGTAACGGCCATACTCGGTGGCGATGGCGTTCATCATGGCGATCAGGCCGCCTTTGGTGTGGGCATAGGCCTCGTTGCGGCCGGCGCCTTCGATGCCGGCCAGCGAGGCTGTGCCGACCAGCGAACCACCCGGATCGCCAGCCTTGGCGCGCTTGACCATGGACTTGCCCGCTTCGCGTAGCGTGAAGAAGGCCCCTTCGGAATTGATCCGCTGATTGTAGCGCCAGGTCTCGATTGTCATTTCCTCGAAATTGGCTGCGCCGCGCCCGACTCCGGCATTGGCGATACACGTATCGATGCGCCCGAAATGTTCTTCAACCTCGGCCATGCCTTTCACGACCTGGTCTTCCTCGCCGACATCAACCGACCAGGCGAAGACTTTGCCGGTGCCGAGCTTTTCCAGCTTGGCGACAGCTTCCTTGTTGACCTCTGCATTGCGGCCCCAGATGGCGACATCGGCATTCGAAGCAGCGAGCGCTTCGGCCATACCGAGCCCGATCCCCCGGTTGCCGCCGGTGACAAGGCAGACCTTTCCGGAAAGGTTGAACGGTGCATAGGTCATAGGCGTCTCCTCAAATATGATTTTGGCGACAACACATAGATGACGTTGGGGAGGGTCAAGCGATTCTTGAGTCGGCCTGAACGAGCGTGCGGGCGGCCGCGATGATACGCAGTGTCTCGTGCCACAGGCCCAGGCCGTCTAATCGGTCGGGCGAAATCCATTCGGCATGGTCGGCATCGTCGCCGGCGACGGGCTCGCCCGCTTCCCAGACGGCCGCATAGTCGAACAGGACATAGTGCCGGTGTGTTTCGCCGCTCTGGCGGGAGGTAAAAATGGCATCGACCACATCGACAAAGCCGACAAGGCGCGCCGTGATGCCGGTTTCCTCGCGTAGCTCGCGCAAGGCGCCGTCGGCGGTGCGTTCGCCGAATTCGAGGCGTCCGCCGGGAATCGACCAGTCGCCAGCCAGCGGTTTGGTGCCGCGCCGGATCAGCAGGACGTCGTCTCCGCGAAAGCAGGCGGTACCGACAGCCGGCACAGGTCGCCGAATGATCGTGTCCGCAGGCGCGGTCATTGCAGTGCCCTGACAGATGACCGGTCGAGATCTGCGATCATGGACACGATCTCTGGCGATGCCGGGCGATGTTTCGGGAACAGGGATCGTAGCCTCGCGGCAACGGGCAGGTATAGCAGCGTGAAGGCAGAAGGCTGGCGCACGAGAAGCGACAGGATGGTTGCCACGTCTGCGGCCTTGATGGCGCTGACAAGCCGGTCGAACCCGATGGCGCGCCGGATGGATTTCAGCCGGTCCGTATTGGCCGCCAGCACAGCGGGCGACTGGTCCGGCGCAGTCGCAGCGGCTACGGCGGCCGCCTCCAGCGCGGTCAGCGCGGCCATGTCGAGGCGGTGGGAAATCGACGCCGAATGCTTGCGATAGAAGTAGAGCGTCTCCGGCAGCGTGGCCATCACGCAGCCCTCGCCCAACAGGCGGACAATCAGGTCATAGTCTTCACCGATGCGCATGGCCTCATTGTAGCGAATGCCATTCGCCTCAAGCGAGGCGCGCCGGATGACTGGTTTGGCATAACCGAGCTTGGTGCCTTTTCCGGACAGGAAATTGGATCGGATATAAGTCGGCTCACTGATGGTCGATGGTGTGGTCGCGAGCGGTCCCTCGAACATGGTATCGACACCGGATGATCCGTCCCCGTCGAAGATGGCGAGATCGTCGATCAGGATATCGGCGCCCGAGGCTTCAATCGCGGCCATCAGGCGCGAAAAGCGCTGGGGGTGAAGCAGGTCATCGCTGTCGACCACGGCAACCCAGTCGCCGCGCGCCTGGTCGAGCGCAAAATTCCGGACCGGAGCCGGGCCGCCGAACCGTTTGCCGCTGAACACGCGCAGGCGGGGGTCGTCTGCCGCGATGCGCTCTGCCAACGCGACGCTGTCGTCTGACGACCCGTCATCGACGAGGATCAGCTCGAGCGATGTGAAATCCTGCCCCAGCACGGAGGCGATGGCGGCGGCGAGATAAGGCGCGCTGTTATAATTGGCCATCAGCACCGAAACAGAGGGGTGATCGTCGCGAGTTCCGGTCGTCATGGGCGTATTGATTCCAGGCGATATTGAAGGTTCTCAGGGCCTATCATTACTCGGCGCTGATCAAAAGCAGGTCATCCCTGCGCAAACAGGCTGTATCCATGGCAGGAACAGCGCATAGCACGCGGGCCGGCGTGTCCGGGGCCTTTTCCTATCGGCCTTTCGGATGAAGCCGAAGCGCATATCAAGGAATTCGGCATGGCAAAGCAAAAGCGGCGCACAATCAGTCTGGCCCTGCAGGGCGGTGGGGCCCATGGCGCCTATACTTGGGGCGTGCTCGACCGGCTGGCCGAGGAAGAGAACCTCGAGATTGCCGCCATGTCGGCCACGTCGGCCGGGGCGATGAATGCCGTCGCCTGGGCAGACGGCATGGCCGAGCACGGTCCTGAAGGCGCCAAGGCGAAACTCGAAGCGATCTGGCGCAGCGTCTCGCAATCGGGCTCGAACCTAGCGCCCTATGGCGCGCTCAGCGCCATGGCCTTTGCCTATGCCAGCGCCCTGCAAAGCCTTGCCAGCCCGTACGACCTCAATCCGTTCAATCTCAACCCGCTGCGCCGGTCGGTCGAATCGGTGATCGATTTCGATGCCGTGCACGAGTCCGGTATCCTGCTCTTCCTGTCGGCGACGAATGTGGAAACGGGACGCGTCAGAGTGTTCGAGCGGGGCGAGATCACGGCCGATGCGGTTCTGGCCTCCGCCTGCCTGCCGCAGACATTCCAGGCGGTCGAGATCGATGGCAGCGCCTATTGGGATGGCGGTTATCTGGGAAACCCGAGCCTTTTCCCGCTGATCTATTCCGGCGCGCCGCGCGATGTGCTGCTGGTGATGCTGAACCCGATTGCCCGGCCGGGCATACCCAAACGGGCGGCCGAGATACAGGAACGGATCAACGAGATCAGCTTCAATGCCTCGCTGGTCGGCGAGTTGCGGGCCATCGCGTTCGTGCAGCACCTGATTGATGGCGGCATGCTGAAAGAGGCGGTGATGAAGAAGTACCGCCGCCTGAACATCCACGCCATACGGGGCGGGCAGGACCTGATCAATCTCGACCTACGCACCAAGATGGACACAAGCTGGCATTTCCTCACCGGCCTGCGCGACCAGGGGCGGGCTGCAGCTGACAACTGGCTGAGGAACGACGCGCATCATATCGGAACGAAGACATCCAATCTCGACCTGAGGGCGGAATTCCTCGACAGCTAGGCCTGTTTCAGGAAGCTCACCTTGGCCGCGCCATAGGTGCGTTCGTCGAGCAACTCCCAACCTGTGAAATCGAGCGTTTCGTCGGCAGCGGTTTCGACAATCGCGATCGCATCTTCGGCCAGCCAGCCGCCTTTGGCGAGCTGGGCGAGAGCGGGTTCGACGAGGCCCTTGTGATAGGGCGGGTCGAGGAAGGCGATGGTGAAGGGCGCACCAACGCCTGCCGGGATGGGGCCAAGGTCGGTGGCCGATCGGCGCTGGATGCGGGTTGACCCGAACAGGTCCAGCGTCTCGCAATTGTCACGGATCGTGCCGCGTGCGCCGGCATCGGTTTCCACGAACACGCAGACGTCCGCCCCGCGCGACATGGCCTCAAGGCCGAGCGCGCCGGACCCAGCGAACAGGTCGATGACGCGGGCGCCATCAAGCGGCGGGGCCCAGTCGGCGTGGGAGATAAGATTGAACACGGCTTCGCGCGTGCGGCCGCCCGTTGGCCGGGTCGACTGGCCTTTCGGTGCCGCAATAGGGCGGCCCTTGAATGTACCTGCAATGATCCGCACGGGGGAAGCACCTGCTCTTTACTTTCCCGGCGTGTAGGGCGATCTCAGGCTCATGACAATTACCGTCTCCCCGATGACACGCGCGCTGGAACTCGCGGCAATGGCCGCAGAGGCAGGCGAAGTGCCGGTCGGCGCGGTGATCGTGGACCCGGCAACAGGCGAGATTGTTGCCGAGGGGGCGAACCAGCCCATCGCGGGACATGACCCGACGGCGCATGCCGAAATCGTTGCCTTGCGCGCCGCTGCGGCGAAGCGCGGCAATTACCGCCTCACCGATCTGCACCTCTACGTGACGCTGGAGCCGTGCGCGATGTGCGCCGGCGCTATCAGCCTCGCGCGCATCGGCAAGCTCGTCTTTGCTGCCTGCGACCCGAAGGGCGGCGCGGTGATCCATGGCGCGCGCTATTTCGAACAGCAGACCTGCCACTGGCGGCCGGACGTGGAGCAGGACGAGGCAGCGGGCGAGATGGCAAGCGCCCTGCTCAAGGATTTCTTCCGGGCGCGTCGGGGGTAATGCCATGACCTGTCAGTTTTATCGCCAGCGCGTCGGGGCTCTCACCTGATGGCCGGGCATGGATATGAAGTCCTGGTCAAGGATGCGCTGATTTTTCTGTTCGCCGCCGGTGTTGTCGTGCCGGTGTTCCGGTGCCTCCGGCTGCCATCGGTGGTCGGATTCATCCTGGCCGGGGTCGTGCTGGGCCCGTACGCGCTGGGGTCGCTGGTACATGTCCAGCCGCTGCTGGAATATGTTTCGATTTCCGACCCCGAGGCCGCCGCGCCCTTTGCCGAACTGGGCATTTTGTTCCTCTTGTTCCTGCTCGGCCTGGAATTCTCGTTCGAGAAGCTATGGGCGCTGCGGCGCGCCGTGTTCGGGGCAGGCGGCCTCCAGTCCATGCTCAGCGCTGCGGCCATCGCCGGGGCCGTATACTGGGCGGGTCTGCCCGCTGAAGCGGCCATCATTTGCGGACTGGCGCTGGCCCTGTCGTCGACAGCCATCGTCATGCAGATCCTGATCGAGCAGAAACGCGCGGCCCGGCCAGTGGGCCGCACGGCGCTGAGCGTGCTGCTGTTCCAGGATATACTCGTCGCGCCCATCCTGATCTTTATCGGCTTTCTCGGCATGACCGAGGATACCAATGTCTCCTCCGTCCTGATCGAGGCGGCGGTCAACGGGCTGATCGCGATCGCGTTCATCATGCTGGTCGGGCGGTTCGGTCTGCGGCCGGTGTTCCGTCTGGCGGCGCTGGTCGGCGGACGCGACTTCCTGATGGCGCTGACGCTGCTGACGGTTGTCGGCGCTGCGACGATCACCGCCTCGGCGGGCCTGTCGCTCGCGCTGGGTGCGTTCCTGGCGGGGCTGTTGCTGGGCGAAACCGAATTCAAGCACCAGACGGAAGTCGATCTCGAGCCGTTCAAGGGCCTTCTGCTGGGCCTGTTCTTTATGACCGTCGGCATGGCGCTCGATCTTCCATCGCTCATAACGCAGTCGGGGCTGATCCTTGGTGGGCTGGCCGCTTTGCTCGTCGCCAAGTTCCTGATCGCCTTTCTGGCCTGCCGCCTGTTTGCCGGGAACGGTCCTGTCTCTCTTGAAACGGCCAGCCTGCTGGCACCGGCGGGAGAGTTCGCCTTCGTCGTGGTGGCCGCCGCCGGTGCGGCCGGCGTGCTGGATGCCGGCACGTCGGGCAACATTGCCGCGATTGCCGGCCTGTCCATGCTGTTGATCCCGGTGCTCGGCCGCCTCGGTAAGCTCGCAGCCGCGCGGCTTGAAGGCGAAGATCCGGCCGCGCATCTGGACGAGGATTTCTCTGACCTGAAGGGCCATGTCATCATCGCAGGCTTTGGCCGGGTGGGCGAGACGGTTGCGCGCATCCTCACCGAGGAAGACACCGAGATCGTGGCGCTGGAACGCAGTGCGCTGCGTCTGGCCAAGGCGCGGAAACACGGCTGGCAAGTCTTCCTGGGCGATGCCGCCCGGCCGGAAATCCTGCATAGCGCCGGCGCGGATGGCGCCCGCCTGTTTGTCGTGACCGTGGACGATGTGGCCGCCGCAGAGGCCATGGTGGCATCCTTCCACAAGCTGCACCCGAATGTGCCGATTGTCGTGCGCGCGCGCGACCACGAACATGCCGCGCGACTGCGCCGGGCAGGCGCGAGCCAGGTCATCCCTGATGCGGTTGAATCGGGCCTGCAAATGGCGGGGCGGGCCCTGGCCGAGTTTGGCTATGACGAGGAGACGGTTCGCAACCGCCTCGCGGTCGAGCGTACCGAGGAATACCGCCGGTCGTGACGGCGCTCCCTTGCGTCAGGCTTGCTTCCCGTTAGGGCAGTTCATGCCTAGTCTATTTCAAACAGGGAGATCGCCATGAGCGCCACCATCCGAATCGAAAACGAGATCGCCGTCATCACCATGGATGATGGCAAGGCGAATGCCATCAACCCGACCATGCTGGCCTCGCTGAACGCGGCGCTGGACCAGGCCGAGAGGGAGGCCAAGGCCGTGATCATCACCGGTCGGCCGGAACGCTTCTCCGCCGGGTTCGACCTGAAACTGATGGGCGCCTCGACGCCGGAAGACGTGACCAAACTGGTCAAGGGCGGCGGCGCGCTGGCCTTGCGCCTGTTCACCTTCCCCATGCCCGTGATTGCGGCCTGTACCGGGCACGGCATCGCCATGGGCTGTTTCATCCTGCTCAGCTGCGACAAGCGCTATGGCGCGACAGGCCCCTACAAGATCGGCGCTAACGAGACCCAGATCGGCATGGTCCTGCCGGTGTTCGCGCTGGAACTCTGCAAGGCCCGCCTCAACCCGCTCTACATGACCGAGTCCGTGATCATGGGCACGCTGTTCAGCCCGGAAGAGGCAGTGACGGTCGGCTATCTCGACAAGGCGGTCGCGCCAGACCAGGTGATGGCGGAAGCCATGGCAGAGGCCGAACGCCTCAAGGCCCTGCCTGCCAAGGCCGTCGCCGGCAACAAGCGCATCCTGCGCCAGCCGACTGTGGACGCCATCGCGCCGACCGTAGCGATGTAGCGGCCCGCGCGCATGTCCTGGTCGCCGCTGTGTTTACCGGCTCCATCTGGCGCACCGATATTGCGAGCAGAACGAGGCAGCTTGCCTATCAGCACGCTTTTGGCGTCAACACCGCCGTGCGCGACAGCACGGGCGCGATCTGGTTTTCGCAGTCGACGGAGAATAACGGGCCGAACTCCGAAGAACGCCTGTTCTAAGCCATCGACATACCGATGGCGGACGGCGCCCTATTCAGGATCGCCCCCGCGTCCGGCGATACGCCGCCCGTCGCCGAGCTGAAAGCGTCGGGCCTCTTTTTCGCCAACGGTATCGTCGTCGTCGACGCGGCGCGCGGCGCGCTTTACGTCGCCGAAACGCTGGCAGATCGCGTCAACGCGTTTCCCCTTTCTGTCGCGGACGGCGCGCTTGGCGAGAAGCCCATCCTGGCCCATGTGCTGACGCCGGACAATGTGGAAATGGATGACACGGGCCGGGTCTGGGTCGCGTCGCCACTCGGCAACGCTATTCTCCGTGTCGATCCGGACAGCGGCGACGTCCGCTCCGTCTTCCATCCCGAAAGCGCCGAAAGCGATCGCATTGTCGCAGAATGGCACCGCCGGGGCGAAGCTGGCAAGCCACGGCTTGACCTGATGGGCCCGGGCATGTCGGCGCCGCTGCCGGGAGGCCTGACCGGCATTATCCTTTCGCCTGGCAACGGACCGGCTTACGCGTCCGGTCTCGGCGCCGCGCTGGTGAAACTGGACCCGGCGGAACAATGATCCTGCGCCGCGTCACAGGCCGTCCGCGATCTCCACGATGAGGTCGCACAGCCAGGCGAGTGCCGGGTCCTCGGCATTCTCCCGCCGCCAGTAGAGCACGCTGTCGAGCGCGGTGAAGGCGTCCGGCAGTGCCAGCACGGCAAGGCCCGAGCCCTGCGCCAGCGGCAAGGGCGTTGTGAGCGCAAGATGCGTGTGCCGCACGATCTCCAGCGCCGGCATGTAATGCGGCAGGCGCATCACCGGTGTGATCCGGTGGCCGGCGGCGCGGGCGATCTCCTCGACATAGGACCGGCCCTCGCGGCGGCTGGAGACGACGACATGGCGCAGGCCGATGAAGCGTTCCATCGTGAGTTCGGTGTCTGCCTCCGGGTGGTCCCGGGCCATGACACAGGCATAGGGCGTGACCAGCAGCGTCAGTCGCTCGAGGTCCGCGCCGCGCAGGCCGGTAACGTCAATGGCGAGGTCGAGCCGGCTGGAGGCAAGTTCGGTTGAAATGGCCCCGCGCTGGACCTGGCTCCAAGCGATCCTTATGCCCGGTGCTTCGGCTTCAAGCCGCCTGGCTATTTCCGGCGCGAGGATGAAGGCCCCGGCATCGCGTGCAGAGATATTGAAGACGCGCGTCGATCGGGACGGTTCGAATGTGGAGCGTTGCTCCAGTCCGGCGCGCAACCGGTCCAGCGCGTCGCGCACCGCCGGCATCAGCGCGTCGGCCATGGCTGTAGGCTTCACGCCGCGTCCCTCGCGCACGAACAGGGGGTCTTCGAAATGCACACGCAACCGCGCGAGGGCATTGCTGACCGCCGGCTGGGTGATGTTCAGAGACTCGCTGGCGCGGGTCAGGCTGCGCTCGGCATAGATCGCCTCCAGGACAGGCAGGAGATTGAGGTCAATCGTGCGCAGGTTCATGGCGGCTCTCACAACGATCACCAATGGTGATGATTATGTTTCATATAATAAAGTTGCCGAATAGTCGATATTATCGCATTCGGAACCGGTACACCCGCCATGGCCAGGAGTCCGAATGCCCTCTGAGACGATGCTGAAGATGAAATCCGGAGCGTGCGTGGCCGCGCTACAGCCAGCCTGCGGCTTTCATCAGCATGACCGCGCCGATCGCGGTGACGAGGTATTTCATCCCGCGCTTGAAGTTCACGTCGGTCATGCGCTCCAGCACCTTGCCGCCCAAAGTCGTGCCCAGCATGGACAGGGGCACGGCTGCGAGGATCAGCCAGGCCGGGGGCAGGGCCTGAAGACCGGCCGCCGCCAGCATCGGCACGCTCCAGAAAATGATCTTCACGAAATGCGCCAGCACCTGCGTCACTGCCTTGGTGGCAACGATGGCCTGGCGCGTCATGTCGGTGCGCACGAAGAACAGGTCCAGCAGCGGTCCGGCCACGCCGGCCACCGTGTTCAGCGCCTGAACAACGAAGCCGGCGCCTTCGGCCTGGAACCGCTTCTGGATATCGAGATCGACGACCGA
>NZ_JBDNGN010000018.1:0-6933 GCF_041689225.1 Hyphomonas sp.
ATGCGCACGGCCCAGAAACACACAATCGAAGACGTCATCCATGAAACCGGAAAAATCGTGAAGACCATCAGCTCATCCGAATGCCAAAACTATATCACAGGAGCGGGTTATGCTTCCGCCGAAAACTGAAACGCTCTAGGCGCTGGCCGCCTTTCCCGAAGCCGGCATGCCGGGGATGAGGCCAGGCGTTGTGCGGCGATAGGCGTCGTATTCCTCGCCAAGATCAGCGACCAGTGTCTTCTCCTCGAAGTAGACGCCGACCAGAACATAGACTGTCATGGCCAGCGTGAAAACGAGACGGCTGATTGTCAGTTCCGGAATCGCCCAGAGCGAGATCAGCACGCCAGTCATCATCGGATGGCGCACCAGCTTGTAGAACAATGGTGTACGGAACGTGATGTCCTTCGATTGCGTGTGGTCAACCTGCTGCCAGGCCTGCTGCAGGCCGAACAGGTGAAAATGGTTGATCAGGAACGTGGAGACCAGGACCACGACCCAGCCGAGGAAATAGACGCCGAGGATAATGTTGCCGGGCATTGTGCCGGATACATCCCAAAGTGCGCCGGGGAGCGGCACCCAGAGCAGGACAAGGCCTGCAGTCATGATTGCGACGAAGACGAGATAGGGGCTGCGCTCAATGGCGGCCGGCATGTATTGCGTCCACCAGGCCTTGAAACCGGGACTGGCCATGAATGTGTGCTGCGCGCCCCAGAGCGCGATAAGCGCAACATTCCAGACGATCGCCACCGGACCCGTCAGATGCGGCGCGAAGGCTGAGGCTGTATTTAGCGTGACGGGCAGGAACACGTCCGCCACGAATAGGATGAGGCCGACAAGCGCCGCAACGCCAATGGCGTAGCAGATGAGGCTGCAGAGCATGGTGATGAACCGAACCATCGATAGTCTCCCTGTTTGTTTGCTGCCGGACGATCCGGCGATTACCGGACATCCCATTCGAGCGGGAATTTCGATAGTTCGGGAACTGAAGTGTTGCGCTTCACATTCTGAAGTCATGCACTTCAAATTACCGAGGCGGAAGCTGGTGCTGGATTGCAGCACCTCATGCAATGCCCCTTCTTCTTCCGTATTCCTGCCTTATTTGCGCGCGAGGATTCCGGTCACAGGGAAACAAAAAGGAGATGTCCCGTGGGCGCGAAGCGGAATGCCATTCTTGGGATCATCACGATTGCCGCCTTTGTCGGCTGCGGCCTGCTGGCCAGCGCCGAGGCGCAGGACGCGCCGGACTCCTTCATCGACTATGACGGTTTTGTCGGCCTGAGCGGCGAGATTGCCGCCTATCGCCAGACGCGGCTTGTCGACCTGGATACATTCAATGCGATGAAAGCCGAGCCCGGCACGATCCTGCTGGATACGCGCAGTTCCGAGGCCTTCCATATGGGCCATATCGAGGGCGCGGTTAACCTCAACTTCTCTGACTTCACGGACGACAAGCTGGCCAAGGTGCTGGGCGACACGGACACGCGTATCCTGATCTATTGCAATAATAATTTCACCGACAATGTTGCCCCGGTGATGGTGAAACGCATCCAGCTGGCCTTGAATGTGCCGACCTTCATCAATCTCTACGGCTATGGATATGAGAATGTCTATGAGCTGAAAGACGCCCATTCGATCAGGGATGCCGACATTCACTGGGTGTCGGATTGGCCTGAAATGGCGGCCTCTGCGACCGTTCAGGAAAACTAAACTGCCCATCTGCCACCTTGCTTTTGCGGGTGCGAGGCTTCATTTGCGGCGCTGTACCTGAATAGCAGTCCCCGTGAAGAGGCCCGCCCATGACCGCCAATGCATCCGCAGCTGCTGCTGCCGCGCCGAAAGTGAACCCGAACGCGCCGACCGAGGAAACCGTCCTCAGCGTCGAACATTATACCGACCGGCTGTTCCGCTTCCGCATCACGCGCCCGCAGAGCTTTCGCTTCCGCACCGGCGAATTCGTGATGATCGGCCTGCCCCGGGAAGACGGCAAACCGCTGCTGCGCGCCTATTCAATTGCCTCGCCGGCCTGGGACGAGGAACTGGAATTCTATTCGATCAAGGTGCCTGACGGCCCGCTGACATCGCGCCTGCAATCGATCCAGCCGGGCGACAAGGTGCTGCTGGGCAAGAAGCCGACCGGCACGCTGGTGCTGGACGCGCTCACCCCCGGCAAGCGGCTCTACATGTTCTCGACCGGGACGGGCTTTGCGCCATTCGCCAGCCTCGTGCGCGATCCGGACACCTATGAGCGCTATGACGAAGTGATCGTCACGCATACGTGCCGCGACGTGGATGAACTGACCTATTCCCGCAATCTCGTGAACGATCTCGTCAATGACCCGCTGGTCGGCGAAATGGTCGAGGGCAAGCTGCGCCTCTATACGAGCACGACGCGCGAAACCTCTGACTGCATGAGCCGCATCACGACCTTGATCGAGTCTGGAAAATTGTTTGCGGATCTCGGCGTGCCGAAACTCGATCCCACGACAGACCGGGCGATGATCTGCGGTTCGATGGAAATGATCCAGGACGTGAAGGCGCTGATGATTGCCAACGGCCTGACCGAAGGCTCGAACGCAGCGCCGGCCGAATTCGTGATCGAGAAGGCCTTTGCGGGCTGATCTGCGTTCGCTATCGCGCCCGTACCATAAAACCTGACACCGACGTCATGTATTGACATCCCCCGCCTGCCCCGTGTCCACTCCCCATCAAAACGAGGGGAGACGTTATGGCGGTTTCACGCAGGACGATGCTGCTGGCGGGCGGCGCGGTCGTGGCAGGCGGCGTGGCGATCCCGACCGGACGGCACCTGACCTGGGGCGGACGCGACTTCACGCGAGCTGACTACAACCCAGACTATCCTGACGCGCCTGCAGGCGAGGAAAGCTGGATGAACTGGTCCGGCGTGGAGCGCGCGACGCCGCAGGCGATCAACCTTCCTGTCAGCGAGGACGAGCTCAGCGCCCTGATTGCCGGCACCAATGGCCGGGTGCGCCCGTTCGGCAGTGGGCATTCCTTTTCCGGCCTCGTACCCAGCGAAGGCATGATGGTGGATGTCAGCCGCCTGACCGGCATGAAATCAATCGATGCCGAGACCGGCGTAGCCGTGTTCGGCGCGGGCACGCGCCTGTTCCAGATGGCAACCGAACTGGCCGGCGTCGGCCGGGCGCTGCCGAACCTGCCGGATATCGACGTGCAGACACTGGCCGGATCCTTCTCCACGGCGACGCATGGCACCGGCGAGACGCTGACCGCGCTGCACGACCATATCCTGGGCTTCCGGATGGTGACAGCGAATGGCGACATTCTGGACGTGACGCCGGAGAGCGATGCCGACCTGTTTGCAGCTGGGCGCGTGTCGCTCGGCGCGCTGGGCGTGATGACACAATACATGCTGCGCACGGTGCCCGCGTTCAACCTGCGCCGGACAGTCTGGGTAGAGCGAATCGAGACGCTGATGGAGCGCGCCGAGGACCTCGCCCAACAGCATCGCAATTTCGAATTCTACTATTTCCCGCACACCGGCTATGCCGCCGGGATCAGCCACGACCTGCACGAGGGCCCGATCACGGGCAAGGGTGAGACCGAGGATGATTCCACGTTGGAAGAGCTGAAAGCCTTGCGCAACACCGTTGGCTGGTCACCCTGGCTGCGGCGCAAGATTATCGGCGCGGCCCTGCCCAAGGGCGTGGTCGAGGATGTCAGCGACAATTCCTACAAGCTGCTGGCGACGACCCGGCCGATCAAGTTCAACGAGATGGAATACCACCTTCCCCGCGCGAACGGGCTGAAGGGCCTGCGCGAGGTCATCGCGAAACTCGAACAGCGCAAGGACGTGTTCTTCCCGATGGAAGTGCGGCTCATCGCGCCGGATGATGCGTGGCTGAGCCCGTTCAATAACGGGCCGAGCATGTCGATCGCGATCCATGCGGCGGTGGACGAGCCGTATGATTATTTCTTCTCCGATATCGAACCCCTGCACCGCGCGAATGGCGGACGTCCGCACTGGGGCAAGCACCATTCGTTGGGGCGGGACGAACTCGCCGCCCTGTATCCGAAATTCGGGGACTTCATGACCCTGCGCCGCGAGATGGACCCTGCGGGCAAGTTTCTGAACCCGCACCTTGCCAAACTGTTCGGGGAGCCGTTCGATGCTTGAATTTTCCCGTCGCAACCTGATCCTGGGCGGCGCCGCCCTAGCTGGAGTAACCGCGCTGATGATGAAACCCGGAGACAAGAGCGGGCCGCGCGATGCCTATTTCCTGGACGTGCAAAAGGCGCTGATCGCTGCCGGGATCGCGATGCCGACCATGGTGGTGGACCGGGCGCGGCTGAACGCGAATATCGACACGCTGAAAGGCTTCCTGCCGCCGGGCATGGGCTACCGGATCGTCGCCAAGTCATTGCCCTCGCTGGGCTTGATCGACCATATCCGCAAACGGACCGGCACCGACCGGCTGATGACGTTCAACCTGCCCATGCTGCTGGAGATTTCGCAGGCGATTCCGGAAGCGAGCCAGCTGCTCGGCAAGCCCCTGCCGGTTCAGGCTGCGCGGCAATATTTCGAACAGCTGCCGCTGGAGGTCTCGGGCGCGGCGGACAACATCCAGTGGCTGGTCGATACGCCCGAACGCGTGGCCCAATATGCGGCGTTGGCAGATGAGTTCGGACGGGACCTGGCGCTGAATGTGGAACTGGACGTCGGCCTGCACCGGGGCGGCGTGGTGCCCGGCGAAGTGCTGGGCGCGATGCTCGCAGCGATCATAGCGCACCCGCGCCTCAGTTTTGCGGGTTTCATGGGATATGATCCGCATATCCCGTCCCTGCCGACGGCCATGGGCTGGCGCGAGCGGGCGATGAAGGGCGTGCGCAAGACCTATGCCGATGCGCTGGTGCAGGCGGGCGAGGTGTTCGGGGCCGACGTGATGGCGGGCATCACGCGCAATGCTGCCGGCAGTCCGACCTATCGGACTTATCAGGACACGGAGATTGCCAGCGAGGTGTCGGCGGGCTCGTGCCTGGTCAAGCCGACGCATTTCGACACCGAATTGCTGGAGCCGCATGTGCCGGCAAGTTTCATCGCGACGCCGGTGATCAAGTCGCTGCCGGTGACGCACATGCCTGGGCTGGAATTTGCCGACGGGGCGACGCGGGCGTGGAACCCGAACGCGTCGAAGACCGTGTTCATCTATGGCGGCAACTGGCTGGCCGACCCGGTCGACCCGCCCGGCCTTGAATACAACAAGACGTTCGGACGCTCGTCGAACCAGGAAATGCTGAATGGCGGGCCGGAGCTGGAGATCAGCCCGGACGAATTCGTCTTCCTGCGCCCGCACCAGAGCGAGGCGGTGTTCCTGCAGTTTGGCGACATCGCAGTGTATGAGGGCGGTGCGATCGTGGACCGCTGGCCGGTGTTTGATTATTCGGCATGAAGGATGCGCGGGGGGCGCTCTTTCTATTCGGGTTCGGTGCGCCATTTGCGAAGCATTTGCGCGTATATGCAGGGCGCCTCAAAAGGCACTGGACAAATTATCGTAATTCGATACGTCGGTGCTGACGAAAAATTCTCAAACTGATCGACGGGACACCTGCGCAACGATTTCCATAGTCATGGGGATCATGCGCGGCCTGCGCCCGATTGCGATTTTTCAGTCCTGAGACTCAATCCAACGCTTTCAGGACTGCGAGCAAAAAGTCGATTTATATAGGGCTCAAACAATGAAACACGATTCAATTCGCAATCATTCGATCCTGCTGCCTCTCATAGTGCTATCGGTGCTGACCATTGCGACCCAGCTCATGGGTTTGGTCTACGGCGTCGCACAGACTGGTCGAAGCATATGGACTGTCATCATCCCGAGCACTATCGTGCCGTCGCTCGTGACCATACCACTGGCTGAATTGGGCCTTCTTCTGGGACCGCGGACAGGACTTGGCGCGCCTCTGCTCATTGATTTGCTGAGAAACGCGCCAGGTGCACGATCGAAATTTCTCAAGAGCACAATACTCGCATGTCTTCTGGGCTTGGCATTCGGCGCCGCCATGGTGGTTCTCAGGATCGCTCTCCTGTCCTCTCTGCCGCCTGAAATGCCTGCCTACGGACACCACGGCGCCCTTGGCGGTTTGCTCGTGTCTCTCGGAGCAGCGGTCGGCGAAGAAGTCTGGTTTCGATTGGGTCTCATGACCATTCTTGTATGGGCCGTTTCACGACTATTGGGACAGCGAGTTGCACATTCGGGCGTGGTCCGCACGATCATCGTTCTGGCGGCCGTGGCATTTGGAATGGCTCACCTGCCGCAGCTTGCCTCGTTTGAAGCTGCGACACCTGTTTCTATCTGGTCCACAATCCTGGGAAACACCCTGGTCGGAATTCTGTATGGATGGCTGTATTGGCGACATGGTATTCTTGCCGCTATTGTCGGTCACTTCTCAGTGGACATCGTCATTCACGTTTTGCCCGCACTCGTTTAGTCGTTGATGGGCAAGATCAGCCGCGCACACGGGAAATGTTAACTGGCAACGACCAGAACATGTGAGTGCCCACTCTCACTCTCTCCGGCACCATGGAAACTGTGTGCTGTGATAAAGCGCATCTCACCTCTTGCTAACATTACAAAAAATTGTGGCGGATATGGCCCGATTGGGGCTGTTTCCTGCAGTGGTCGCCTCGACAATTGGGGGAGGATGGGTGAGCTGATCGTCATTGTACAGTTCTTGTAAAGTAACGGAGGCCCCGCCATGAAAGTGGGCAGTAGAGTTATTTCCGCAGCATTTTTCCTGGCGCTGGGCGCGTGTGTTAAAGCACTTCCGCATCATTTGACTCCATATCCAGCAGCTTTGAAGTAGTTCTGGCATTCGTCGGCTGAGTAGAGGTCGATGACCGAGGCGATTGCGTTGTGGAGGTCTTCGATTGTCCTCGCGCCGATCCGTCTGAGG
>NZ_JBDNGN010000019.1:0-4271 GCF_041689225.1 Hyphomonas sp.
CGCTTGTATCTTCGACCATGTCATAGGCACCAAGCGACAGCGTGCCGAAACTGTATTGTACAAAAGCAAGATACCGCCCCGAGGGTGAAAACTGCTCTGCCCAAGTATGAGGTGCCGGGTCGATGCCCGGCAAGAGCTCAGGTTCACCCCCATCATCAAGGTCATAGCGCCAGAGCTGGTGACCTGATTTACCAAAAGCGTAGGTCCGAAAGCTGTAATCCTCAATCTCGTCATAGGGACGCAGACGTTCATAGACCAGCCAGCGGCCACCTGGATCGATGATTGCCGATCCAATGCCTTCCACCTTCATCATGTCATCAAGGGAAAACCGCCTTTGATCAGCTCTGGCAAAAGGTCCTGATGCCACGAGACCAAGGATGGCGGCGCATATCAAGAAAAGACGCAAAATTGTCTCCTGGTTTAACGGATGTGAACGCAAGGGCGCAGTCAGTCGCGCGTCAAAATGGGAGAGGTCACCGCTGGCCTGTCCCTTTCGTACCCGCAGCCTCGGGCTAAAAGGCCTTCCGCAGCTCGACCGCTATGAAGCGGCCGAGAGGAGACGCATTGGCAGGATCAAACCCCGCAATACGGCTCGTTCCGATGGAGGGTGTTACTGGCGGCATCTCGTCAAACAGGTTCGTGGCCGATACGCTGATATGTGTCCCGCTCAGCCAACGCGCGCCGTCATTTCCAAACCCATAGGACATGGCCGCATCGATTGTGGTCCAGGAACTGATCGGCCTTGCCGCTAAGGTCGCGTCAGTGTTGTAGGAGTCGACATAATTCACAAAGACATTGCCGGTAAATCCGTCGCGCGACAGGCCAATATGGCCGCGCAGCTGGAGATCCACGGGGTTGAGATACGTATTCAGAGTTTCAACCGGCAACGTCGTCTTCGACGCCTGCTGCGTAAAATCCAGGATATAGTTGGCATTCACACCTACCGATATATCCCCCCAATCCGTCTCGACATCATAATCAATCTGAACATCCAGTCCGCGCGTCTCCGTGGCAGCAAGGTTGCGGACAATGGCGGCATTATTGATGATCGCGACATTGTCCAGGCTGTTGCCGCCCGTCAGGAAAATGACAGGCTGACTGAGTGTCGCCACCAGAGACTCAAGGTCTTCTGTGCTCGGAAAGAAAATGACAGTGCCATCGGGCAAGACATCCGGATTGGCCCAGGCGATATGTGGCGCCAGTGGTGCCGGCTGGCTCAGTGGAATCGGTGTCGCGCCAAGGCGCCCCTCGAAGGCAATGTCATAATATGTCGTCTTGAGGCTCCAGTTGTGGGGGCCGCGATTAAGCACGTAATCAAGGCCAGCTGTATAGGTCCGGGAGGTTTCCGGATCGAGATTGGCCGCTGTACCTGTCGTCTGCAGGTAGTCGACACCGGCGAGCGAGGGATCAGGCGGCGCGATCCCGCCAAGCAGGCCGAGAATGAATGCATATGGCACGACTGCCGCCGTACGGTTCAGGTCGCCTGTGCGCCCTAGGGGCGGAGGTGCAAAGGATTCGCTATAGGTCGCACGGCCTGTGAACCCTTCGGCGGGCGACCATACAAGTCCGATCTTCGGATTTACTGTCGTGCCAAAATCACTGTAATCGTCCAGTCGGCCCGACAGGTTGACTTCAAGGCGCCGCACCCCGGGCAGGCTCGTATCCGGCCCGATGATCGGAACGAGGACCTCACCATAGATAGCCGAGACATCCCGTTTACCATCGCGCTCTGCCCCGGCACCTCGCTGCTCATTGACAAATGTTTCGCGTCGCACATGCGCGCCGATCGCGCTCTTGACCGTTCCACCTGGCAGCTCCCAGAGGTCACCATTCAGCCGCAAGTCGGCGGACCAGAGTTTTGATCGAGTGACCTTCTCGCTCGGTTCGGATGGCACCGGCGCGAGGGTTTGCGCCGATTCGGTATTGTACATCTGGCTATAGGTCGCATTTGCATTCGCTGCCCAGCGCGGCGAGATCGTGTAATCAGCACCAAGACTCAGCGACTGGAGTTCTGACGTCACGTCAAAGCCGAGGACGGAACTTGAACTGCTGGCAAAAACAGACTGGCTCTGCGCGTCCCGCTTCGAATAGAGCCCCGAAGCCGATATCCTGAGATCCGGGCCTACCTCCTGCGCCACAGACAGGAGGCCGCTATGGCGTGTCTGTTCAGGCAGAAGGTCAAATTCGGCCGTGTCGATGATTGGCACGCCGTTTGTCTGAGTGGGGACAGGAATCTCCGGGCGCTCGGAGAGCGTGAGATGGCTTCGGTCGAAATATTCATACGTGCCTATCACATGACCGCTGTCCCAAGCCCTGCCCAGAGTCTGGCTGACCCTGTATTCGGCAAGGCCGCCATCGGTCACGGCGCCATAGCGCATGGCTGTCTCGGCGCCGTCGAAATCGTCACGGAGAACAAAATTCATGACGCCGGCAACTGCGTCACCGCCATAGATGGAGGACGCTCCGTCTGTCAGGACATCAACACGCTCCAGCGCCGAGAGCGGGATCATGGAGAGATCGACAAAGTCGCCAATCTCCGATGTCGGCGCGAGCCGGGTTCCGTTGAGAAGTGTCAGTGTGCCTCCAGATCCAAGGCCCCGCAAATTGGCACCCGACCCGAACGTATTATTAAACTGGGAATTGCTGTCGCCCGGCAGTCCGGCCGGTGCTAGCTCCGTGGATCCGCCGCCAAAATTCTGCGGCAATGTCCGTATGAACTGTTCTGTTGTTGTGACGCCCGATCCCAGAATGTCCTCCCGGCTGTAAATCTGCAAAGGCGAACTTTCTGGAGAGATCCCGCGCAAGCTTGTGCCAGTGATTGTGACCGTATCGACCCGCAATGTCGCGTCGTCAGCACCAGTGTGGGCGGTTTCCGGCAGGGACTCGGCAGGTGTTTCCGTCTGCACAGGACGTGCTGGCGGATTAGCTGGCCTATCCGCGTCTGCGCGTTTCCGGATGACGATTGCCTGGCCCGGCCCCTTGATCGCCTCAAGCCCGCTGCCCTCAAGAAGCTGGTACAAAGCATCTGTCGGTGCAAAGTTTCCATTCAGCCTCGGCGCGGCGCGCCCGGCAACAAGCGCCTCGGTAAACAGGATGGGCGCGCCCGACTGGGCGCCAAATGCGCGCAGCGCATCTGCCAGCATGGGTGCATCAATATTGAATTCAACCTGCTCACCACGTGCGGGCGTATCAGCATACGCGCCGGTCAGGCCAGTCGACAGGATGATGGATGATGCCGCAGCGCTGAACAGCCGTGCGTTGAATTGTGTCTTGTTGAACATGTTCCCCTCCGGATTAATATCCCCGTCAGGGGTTCGCCCCGGACGCGCACCCTATTCAACGAATGGGAGAAAGGATGTGGCAGACTTGTTGTCCGCGCACCCCGTGAAGGCTCTCCTTTCGCGGGACCTCACATTCATCCAACGGAAAACCTGCACCTGGGGCGTCTCGAAGGAGGTATAGCTGCCCGCCACGAGGAATTGGAAAAGCAAAAGTCCTCGGACGCAGTGACACTGTCGTACCAGCGCGGGTTACTGGCGCTCACTCGTGCGCGCGACTGGCATATCGGTGAACTGGCGATGCGCGTGGCAGGCATGTCTCAGGATACAGATAATTGGACTGACGAAATTCCCACGCCTTGGAAATGGAAAAAGTTTCAGGATTTCTTGATGACATTCCGCAAGAGCAGCTTGATCGCTTTCATTGCGCGCAGCCGGAATACAACGCCTCAGGGTGTCTCGGGCTTTATGGACAGGAGTGTGATCTGATCACTAAACCGCTCTGTCCTGACAGGCAGGAAGAGTGCGAGACTCGCAACGAATTCTTCCGGCTCGCCCATCGGGAATGTCCCGCTCACGCGTTCTGAAGCAAGTCCGGGATCGAGAACCCTGATCCTTGTTTCCGAATAACGGTTCATTTCAGCGACAGCATCGGCCAGTGTGACATTGTCAAATTGAAGCACGCCACTGCGCCATTGCAATGCGCGGTTCAGATCAACCCGCGACAGGGTTTGCTTGCCATCACTTGCGATCTTGAGCCTGTCACCAGGCGCCAGGATCTTGCCATTCTGATCTGACGGGCCGGTTTCTGACGTTGAGACAGCAATGACGCCTTCAAACAGCGTAACTGCCACATCGGCCGGGCGCAGATGAACCTCAAAGCTTGTTCCAAGCGCCCGCGTCTCACTGTCGCCCGCCGACACCACGAAAGGCGTATCGGCCTTCTCGATCTCGAACAGGGCCTGTCCGCGAACGAGACTGACATGACGCTCA
>NZ_JBDNGN010000020.1:0-5657 GCF_041689225.1 Hyphomonas sp.
CGACCTGAACATCCTGGAAGCGGCCCTGCAACGTGCCAGAGCCCAGACCGAAGGCCAAAAGGTGATCATCGAGAAGCACCAGATCCGCAGCCCCATCGATGGCGTCGTGGATGAGACGTTTTTTGATGCAGGCGAACGGACTCTGTCCGGGTTCCGTGTCGCCCTGCTGCACGACCCGGGAAAGGTCTGGGTGTCAGCCAACATCAAGGAAACACAAGTGCGTTATGTCAAATTGGGTGCGCCGGCACACATAAAAGTCGACAGCGCTCCCGGCGCAAATGTCACCGGCCGTGTATCTGTGATCCGTGATTTGACTGTTGCCGAAGCCGCATTGATGCCCAATCCGAATGCGACAGGCGTTTTCACAAAAATCACGCAGCGCATACCCGTTCGGATAGAACTTGATCCAGGCGACACCCATCTGCGTCCAGGGTCGATGGTCCGAGTCGCCATTGAACGCCGCAAGGCCGAGAAGTGAATCTGAGACGAGAGGACGCGAATGTTGGGGCAGAGCGAGACGACGCGGCCCTGTCTCTCGCGCTCGATATTCCCCACACGGCCGGAAGTGCCGTGCGTGAACGCTTTCACACATTCGGGGCCTCCTATCGCTGGCTGCTCTTGTTCAGCCTGCTCTGCGGGTCGCTATCGACCATGCTCGCAGCGACGACGATCAACGTCGCCCTGCCATCCATCATCGGCGCGTTCGGCCTTGGGCAGGACAAGGCCCAGTGGATGTCCACGGCATTCCTGGCCGCCTCGACGATCGCGATGCTGGCCAATGCCTGGGCAATGAGCGCATTCGGCGCTCGGACGACCTATCTGGCGGCGCTGGCACTGTTCATCAGCGGATCTGCACTGGGAGCGATCAGTTCCACATTCGAATTTCTGATCATCGCGCGCGCCATGCAGGGGGTGGCCGCCGGCCTGCTTCAGCCCATGTCCATGTTCCTGATCTTCCAGACATTCCAGGATAAGATGCGCGGGACCGCGATTGGTATATTCTCCATCGGCGTTGTTCTCGCGCCTGCTTTCGGGCCGGCGCTGGGGGGATTTGCAGTGGATCTGTCCAGCTGGCGCATGGTGTTCATCGCGACCGTACCAATTGCATTGCTCGCGTTGCCGCTTGCCGCCATCCTCATGCCGGAACGCGACAGCGTTCGTGGCACCAAGGCGCCACCGCTTGACTGGATAGGACTCCTGCTGATCGCTGTCGCCGTTGTCGGATTGCTATCGAGCATCGCAAATGGCGACCGTGATGGCTGGTATTCTGACAAAGCCCTCATCAGGCTGGCTGTGTCGCTTGGAGCCGGTATCGTCTTCTTTTGGTGGGAGCAACGACATCCCTTCCCGGCCCTCAATCTTGATGTTTTCAAACAATGGCAGTTTGCCTCCGCTGGCGTCGTGATCGCCTGTACCGGAACAGCAATTTATGGCTCGACATACCTGATCCCGATCTTTGTCCAGGTCGTTCAAAACTATTCGCCCACATCCGCCGGCGTGATGATGATCCCAGCCGGCCTTGCCATGGTCGTCGGATTTCCGGTTGCCGGACGGCTCAGCGACCGGTTTGACGCGCGGTTATTGCTCGCATTTGGCGTCATCTGCTTTGGCGCGTCGATGTATTTGATGGCCGGTGTCGGCGCCGCGACTCCCTATTGGACATTCGTCGGCTGGATCGTCCTCAGCCGCGTTGGCATCAGCTTTTGCATGCCGCCGGCAAACACCACGGCGATTCGTGGCGTTCCGGCAAACCTGCTCGCCAGCGCGGCTGGAGCGGCATCGTTCCTGATGCAGGTGGGCGGCGCGTTTGGCGTATCCATGCTGGCCATTCTGCTGCAAAGGCGAAACATCTTTCATGGCGAGCACATTTCGTCGGCCATGACCGAAAGCAACCCGGAACTCTTATATCAACACCAGCAGAACATGTGGGCTGCAATGGCGAGTGGAGAGCCGTTTCAGCAGGCCTATATCAGCGCGTTTCGCCCCATCGCGGAAACGGTCCGCCGCGAAGCCATGGTGCTGGCCTTTCGCGACTGCTTCCTGGTTTGCGCATGCGGCTTTGCAATTGTTTTTGCATTCATCCTGCTCATGCCAAAGCCGGAGAACAAGGCAGCACAGCCGTAACGGAGACAGGCGCTAACCATATGTGCCGTCTCCGCCCGCTGGTGCCTCGACCTCGCGACGCGCCATGCCGGACTGATGATTGGCGAAACTCAGCGTCATGTCAGCTCGGAGGGGGCCATTTCATGAGGCAGATCGACGTCGCGGAAAGCTTGTCGGACATCGATCCGTCTGTATGTGTAGCTTCCAGGAATTGCACTTCAGGGAGAATAAAAGAGAGCCATGCATTATAAGGAACTCCTCAAGGCGCGCGACGAGCTGACCGGCCCCGATGGTCCGTTTGAGATCGCTGAAACTGACGTGCTCGGAAACCGCGTCCGTATTTACAAGAACGCGCCCCTCACCGTACGCGAGATCTGGCTGTCAACGATCCAGTTCGCCGACCGACCTTACCTGATCTATGAACAAGAGCGCCTGACCTATGGCGAGGCTCACGAGCGGGTGAACGCCATTGCGTCTTGGCTGAACGCCCAAGGCGTGCAGTCAGGCGATCGCGTCGCTATCGCGATGCGCAACTATCCTGAATGGATGCTGATCTACTGGGCCTGTGTGTGTTCCGGGATCGCCGTGGTTGGCATGAATGCGTGGTGGACCACAGAAGAGATGGCTTACGCGATTTCCGACTCCGAACCCAAGGTCGTGTTCCTCGACACCGAACGCCTTGATCGATTGAAGGAACGCCCGGACCTGACAGCAAACCTGAAGCTGGTGGGCGTCCGCATCCCGGACGCGCCAAGCGCAGTGACACCCTGGTCTGACGTCATGGCCCATGGCGGCGCCATGCCTGACGTGGCGGTCGACCCCGATTCCGACGCCTGCATCTTCTATACGTCTGGCACCACTGGAAACCCGAAAGGCGCGCAACTCACCCATCGGGGCTGTGTTTCCAACCTGTTCAACCTGATGTACGCCGCCGCCTCGACTGCGCTCGCCACCCAAAAGGCAACCGGCGTGGCACCACCGGACACACCCCCGATCCCGACAACGCTGATTACCACGCCGCTTTTCCACGTCACTGCCAATAATTGCGGGGCCTATGCGACCACGGCCGCAGGCGGAGCTCTGGTCCTGATGTACCGCTGGGATGCCGGAGCGGCGCTGCGCCTGATCGCCAGGGAACGGGTGACGTCGATGAGCGGCGTCCCTGTCATGGCGCGCGAACTGATAAGCCATCCCGACTTCGCCACCACTGACACGTCGAGCCTGACCTCGCTGTCCGGCGGCGGCGCACAGGTGCCACCGGACCTGGTCCACAAGATCGAGTCCCAGGTCGCCACTGCGCGTCCAAGCACCGGTTACGGCATGACCGAAACCTGCGGGATCATCACCTCGATCGCAGCGGATTTCTTTGTCGACAAGCCCGACAGCGCCGGTCCGGCGATGCCAAACTTTGAAGCCAAATGCGTCGATGATGACGGCAATACGTTGAAGCCTGGCCAGGTTGGCGAATTGTGGATCAAAGGCTCTTCCGTGATCAAGGGATACATCAACCGTCCCGAGGCCACCGCCGAATCCATTACTGCCGGCTGGCTTCATACAGGCGACATTGCCCGTATCGACGAAGATGGCTTCATCTTCATCGTCGACCGCAAGAAGGACATGGTCCTGCGCGGGGGAGAGAACATCTATTGCGCCGAGGTCGAAGCAACCGTTTACCGACACGATGCCGTTGCTGAATGTTGCGTGTTTGGCGTGCCCGATGAACGCCTCGGCGAAGAAGTCGGGATTGCAGTGGTTCTAAAGCCTGGCGAGACTCTATCAGAGCAAGCGCTTCGGGATCATTGCCAGTCAATAATGGCGAAGCACAAGTCGCCCCGTTACATATGGTTTATGGCAGACGCCCTGCCGCGGAATGCCAGCGGCAAATTTGTCAAACGAGACCTGCGTGACCGCCTCAGCGCCGAAGTGATCAAAGCTTGAGGTCCTGTAGAACGAATATCCTCATCCTGCAGTGTTGAGTGGTGGGCGGCAACGGGCTCGAACCGCTGACCCTCTCGGTTTAAACGGGATGTTTTTGTCTTATTTCAATGTGTTAGCCGTTAATCGCGATTAAAAAATCATAGTCATATCAAGGGCTCATGCATTCAATTGTTAACCGTTTTTACGGTCTGCACAGACGCGCGCCAAGCACTTCATCGCCGCTGGATTTTGACATCACGTTTAGATTGCCGCGGCCAGGCATGTCCGTCGACCAACACATCCACTGACTATCTGTCTGGAAATAATCCCGGCATCCAACGCGAGGCCAGACGTGCTGGAAAGGCAAGTCTCAACGGCGTGCGAGATGTCCCGGATACGACGACACCCGATTCAATCAATTCAGACGTGATGCGCCGCGCCTGACGCTCGCCCACGGACAGAAGGCCGGCAACATCGCCCCGGGGCAGCGTCCCGCGAAACAGGAGCGCCTCGAGCACAAGGCCCGATTTGAGAGACAGGCGATTGCCGCGCACTTCTTCTTCAACCCACAGGAGGATGCGATCACGAAGACGGCCGGGTTCAACGAGATTTTCCATGAACGCGATCTGGTCTATGCAGATTTCCAGGAAGAAGATGGCAAATTGCGCAAGCGCCTCTTCGCTCAAACTTCCGCGTCCATCCCGATCCTCGCGCCGGGCGCCGTCGCAAGCCTGGAGGTGTTGCTTGTAATCAGCCTCTCGCCTGGCAAGACCGCGCGCCACTGACCAGATGCCGCCGGTATCAAGCGCCTCGCGCAACATGGCGTATGACATCAACCGAACGACCCTGCCGTTGCCATCAATGAACGGGTGGATCCATAATAGCCTGTGATGTGCGCTAGCCGCAGCAACAATGCTGTCGACACGTCCGAGCCTGCGATAAGCGGATTCAAAGCGGTCGAGAAAACGCGGCACAGCACCTGAGCTTACCGGAACGTGGTGCCCCACCTTGACATCGCGTGTGCGCAAACCTCCTGGCGCCACGGCGATCTTCTCGCCAGAATCAGGGTTCACGGTCCATAGAAGATCTTCCGGCAATTTCTCGCAGAAGCGGCGATGCAGTTCGACAACAGCCTCCCGGGTCGCAGGGCGTCCTTCAAGCCCGCCCGCGTCGATCCATGCCTGGACCTCAATATGTGCCCTGGCTTCGAGTTGAAGATCCCGCTTGTCCTTGTCGCCGCTAAAGTCCTCGTTCATCGCTTTCTCGATGTCGATCGGATGGGTATCATGGCCTTCGATGAGGTTGCTGTAATAGCAATTCATGGCACGCACGAGATCGGCCAGAGCAGAGACGACACCCTCCGGCAGGCTCCTTTTGAGGCCAGCGGAACGTTCGGCGAGTTCGAGCGCGAGGTCGGCCAAGCGGGCCCTGTGCTGGCTATCGGATCCGACAAGCATGGGCTCCATGGCGCCAATCGGCTCTCCACGGTCTTCTGCCGCCTCAATGTCCGCTTTTATATCCGGATATTTATTGCTCATATCATTATATATAACTAATTTAAGTGAACAAATCCATACCCGTAATAGCCGGATATATGTCCGCTTTTATGTCCGGTTATATGACTGGTCCGCCACTGC
>NZ_JBDNGN010000021.1:0-14408 GCF_041689225.1 Hyphomonas sp.
AAGCGAAGGGCGCGTGCAGCCGACCGCCGCGTTCCAGCGCGTTGTCCAACGCGCAATCCTGCACGTCGAAAGCTCGGGCCGCGATGAAGTGACTGGCGCCAATGTGCTGGTCTCGATCTTCTCCGAGCGCGAAAGCCATGCTGCCTACTTCCTGCAAGAGCAGGACATGACCCGCTATGATGCCGTGAACTTCATTTCGCATGGCGTGGCCAAACAGCCCGGCATGTCTCGCCCGACGAGCCCGCGCGGCGCCGAAGGGGGCGAAGAAGAAGCCGTGAAGCAGGGGCACGAGGCGCTCGATGCGTATTGCGTGAACCTCAATGCAAAGGCACGCGCCGGCAAGATCGATCCGCTGATCGGTCGCGACATGGAGGTGAACCGCTGCATTGAAGTGCTTTGCCGCCGCAACAAGAACAACCCGATTCTCGTGGGCGACCCGGGGGTCGGCAAAACGGCTATCGCTGAAGGGCTCGCCAAGCGCATTGTTGATGGCGAAGCGCCGGAAATCCTGGACGAAGCGATCATCTGGTCGCTCGACATGGGCGCACTGCTGGCCGGCACGCGTTATCGCGGTGATTTCGAGGAACGCCTCAAATCCGTGATGAAGGAACTTGAGCAACAGGAAAAAGCCATCCTGTTCATTGATGAGATCCACACGATCATCGGCGCCGGTGCCACATCGGGCGGTGCCATGGATGCGTCGAACCTGCTGAAGCCCGCGCTTCAGAATGGCGGCCTGCGCTGCATGGGCTCGACGACGTTCAAGGAATACAAGCAGCACTTCGAAAAGGACCGCGCCCTGTCGCGCCGGTTCCGCAAGATCGACGTGGTTGAGCCGACCGTGCCGGATGCGATCAAGATCCTGACGGGGCTGAAATCCCGCTTCGAGGATTTCCACGGCCTGCGGTACACGAACGATGCGATCAAAGCGGCTGTGGAATTATCGGACCGCTATATCACAGACCGCAAGCTGCCAGACAAGGCGATCGACGTGATCGACGAGGCGGGCGCAGCGCAATGGCTGTTGCCGGCCAACAAACGCAAGAAACAAGTCGGCATCCGCGATGTGGAAGCTGTGGTCGCCAAGATCGCGCGCATTCCCCCCAAGCAGGTGTCGAGCGACGATGTGATCGCACTGAAGTCACTTGATACGGATTTGCAGCGTGTCGTGTTCGGTCAGGATGCTGCCATCACCGCTCTGTCGGCGGCGATCAAGCTCGCCCGGGCTGGCCTGCGCGAGCCGAACAAGCCAATCGGCTCCTACCTGTTCACCGGTCCGACCGGCGTCGGCAAGACCGAAGTTGCCAAGCAGCTCGCGTCCATCATGGGCGTGGAGATGCTGCGCTTCGACATGTCGGAATATATGGAGCGGCATACCGTTTCCCGCCTGATCGGCGCGCCTCCGGGCTATGTCGGTTATGACGAGGGCGGCCTGCTGACCGACGGCGTCGACCAGCATCCGCATTGTGTCCTTCTGCTCGACGAGATCGAGAAGGCCCACCCGGACCTGTTCAACATCCTGCTTCAGGTCATGGACAATGGCGCGCTGACGGATGCCAATGGCCGCAAGGTCGACTTCCGCAATGTCATCCTGATCATGACCACTAATGCGGGCGCATCGGATGCATCGAAGAATGCCATTGGCTTCGGGCGTGGCAAGAAACACGACGAGCAGGAAGAGGCGCTCAAGCGTCTGTTCACGCCGGAATTCCGCAACCGTCTCGATGCAACTATCGTGTTCGGCGGCCTGACGCCGGAAATTATCGACCGGGTGGTCGAGAAGTTCATCCTGCAGCTTGAAGTGCAACTGGAAGATCGCAACGTCGCGATCGAAATCACCAAGGCGGCACGCGACTGGCTGGCCAAGCGCGGCTTCGATCCGGACATGGGCGCGCGGCCGCTCGCCCGCACGATCCAGGAGCATGTCAAGAAACCGATGGCTGAGGAGTTGCTGTTCGGCAAGCTTCAGAAGGGCGGTCTGGTCAAGATCGATATCGACAAGAAGGACGAGGAAAAACTCGCGTTCAAATATGCCGCCGAGCCGGCCAAGAAGCGCTCCGCCAAGAAGGACAGTGCCGAAGAGACCGCCTGATCGGCGCTTCGGGAACATCAAAGAATAAAAAGGCCGCCCTGCCATGCCGGGCGGCCTTTTCATTTGTCTCGCTTTTTGGAGGGCGGAAGCTAAAGTCCGTCCAAAGCAAAGACAAAATTCAGGGAGAGATGAAATGGCCGGAACGGTTAAAGGCAGCTGCGATCCAAAATTTGCGGAATTGAAGGAGGAGTTCGAACGCAATTTTGCCGAGCGCGGCGAAGTGGGCGCGTCGGTTTGCCTTTCGGTGAACGGCGAGACCATGGTCGATCTTTGGGGCGGGGTGGCAGATGCCGGGACGGGCGATGCCTGGCAAGAGAACACAGTGTCCATCGTGTTTTCGTGCACGAAGGCGGCGACCGCGCTGTGCGCGCATATCCTGATCGACCGGGGCCTCCTGAAGCGGAGCGCGCTCGTCTCTGACTACTGGCCCGAGTTTGCAAAGAACGGCAAAGAAAAGACCACAGTCCAGATGATGCTGAACCATGAAAGCGCACTGCCGGCGCTGCGGGGCCCCGTGAAGCCCGGCGGGTTCAATGACTGGGATTACATGATCGGCCGCATGCAGGACGAGGAACCGTTCTGGGAGCCTGGCACGCGCAATGGCTATCACATGGTCAATTTCGGCTGGACGGTAGGCGAACTGGTGCGGCGCGTTTCCGGCAAGTCGCTCGGCTCCTTCTTCGCCGAGGAAGTGGCCGGGCCAACCGGCGCGCGATTCTGGATTGGCTTGCCCGACAGTGAAAAGCCGCACATCGCGCCAATCCTGACTTATGTCCCCAAGGACGGCGATGTTCCGACCGAGTTCACGCAATTGCTGATGACGGATCCGGCGTCGATCCAGCATCTCTCCTTCATGAATTCCGGCGGCTGGAACCCGAACGATCCAGAGGCGCACAAGGCCGAGATCGGCGGCGCCGGAGGCCTCTCGAACGCGCGCGGACAGGTCGCGATGTATACGCCGCTCGCCTGCAATGACGGCAGCCTTGTCTCGCCGGACCGGCTGGCCAGCATGGGCATGGTGTCGACCGCCACGCAGCGCGATGCGACACTGCTGGTGCCGACACGATTCGCTTCCGGCTTCATGAAGTCGATGGACAACCGCGCCTATCCGGCTGGCGACCAGATGACCGCGATCATGGGCAATGATGCGTTTGGTCATGTCGGCGCAGGCGGTTCAATCGGCTTCGCTGATCCTGAATGCGGCCTCGCCTTCAGCTATACGATGAACCAGATGGGCGCCGGCCTGCTCGTCAATGATCGTGGCCAGAGCCTGATCGACGCAGCCTATAAGGCGCTCGGCTATCGCACCAATCAACCGGGCGCCTGGGTGCGGTAGCGCTTTCGGTTTGGCGAAGTCGATGACGGCGTCAGTTGTCCTTGTCGACCTCGCCTATGCCGCGCGGCTGCCTGGTATTCTCAATCGCCCTGCGGGCGCGCTCTGTGCTTTCGCTGCGCGCTGGCGGCGCCATGATTTCCGGTGGATCGGTTTGCTGCAGGTAGACTGTCTGGCTCGGGAAGGCGAAATCCGTGCCGGCCCGTGCGATGATATCCATCACCGCAACGGCAAACTCTTCCTTGATTTCCAGCCATTCGCCCCAGTCTTTCGTATAGGTGAAAGCATAGATCAGATAGTCGATCGAGCTGGCATTCAGACTGTCGATTCGCACGAACAGGGCCGCCTCGGGTGGCTTGGCGAACCGGGGATCGTTCCACAGCCAAGCTTCGATCTCGTCACGGATATATTTCAGCTGGTCGACCGTGGTGCGGTACTCTACGCCGACAACCCATTTGATGCGCCGGTAAGTCATACGCGAGAAATTGGTGACAGCGGCATCGGACAAGGCGCTGTTGGGCACATAGACGGGGCTCTTGTCGAAACGGCGAACGAGCGTTGAACGGAAGTTGATCTTCTCCACGGTGCCCTCGACCACGCCATCGGCGCGAATCCACTCGCCCGGCACGAACCGCTTTTCGGTAATGATGAGGATGCCCGAGATGAGGTTCTTGAACAGGTCCTGCGCGCCCAGACCGACCGCAATGCCCAGTACGCCGAGGCCAGCCAGAAGCGGCGCGATCTGGATACCCCATTGATCGGCCACGGCGCCGAGGCCGAGGATGACGAGGATGATTTGAAGCGCTTTCACCATCCAGTCGACGGCTGCTGATGACAGTGCGTCGCGCAGGTTGCCCAAAATGAACTCGAACGCATTTACCGCGCGCGCCAGTGTCCAGAACACGACCAATGTGATGATGGATCGCAGGATGCGGGTGACGTAGATCTCGGCATCGCCCGAAATATCCGTGACCTGCAGGGCGATATAGATACCGATAATGACAGGTACAAGCTTCAGCGGTGTCGAAACCGAATCGACAAGAGCATCATCGAGCCGCGTCTTCGTACCGGACGTGAGACGCATGACGGTTGTCGCGACAATTCGTGCAAACAGGCCACGGACCAGAAGCGCGATCAACACGATGACGACTGAAGTGAATATCTCGCCATAGGTCAGGCCATAGGCACCCTGGTTCCAGATGGTCCCTATATAGATGACGGTGTCTTTCGCCCATTGCGGTGCGTTGTCGTCGAACCATGTTGGGAGGGTAATGATGGCCAAGGAAATCTCCTGGGTGACGTCCGGTTGCAGGACCGATGACGGGGCTACGCCATTTGCTAGCTTGGCTGCGGGCGCGTGTGAAGGGCGTGGCGGTTAGACGGCAATGGCGCGCCACTCGCCGGGGCGAAGCTCCCCTAGACGCCAATCGCCGACTTGCGCACGGATGAGGCGCAGGGTGGGGTGGCCGACGGCTGCGGTCATGCGGCGGACCTGGCGGTTGCGACCTTCGGTGATGGTGAGGCTGATCCAGCTGTCAGGCACGGACTTACGGAAACGAATCGGCGGATCGCGAAGCCATAGGTTCTCGGGTTCCGGAATGGCTTCGGCCTTGGCGGGGGCGGTCTTGCCATCCTTCAGCACCACACCAGAACACAGGTCCTGCAAAGCAGCACCATCAGGCACGCCTTCAACTTGCGCCCAGTAGGTTTTTGGCTGCTTGAATTTCGGGTCGCTGATGCGATTCTGCAGCTGGCCGTTATCGGTGAGGACAAGCAGGCCCTCGCTGTCCTGGTCGAGTCGGCCGGCGGGATAGACGCCCGGCACGTCGATGAAGTCGGACAAGGTCTTGCGCGGCGATCCTGCTGTACCCTCATCGGTGAATTGTGACAGCACGCCAAAGGGCTTGTTGAACAGGATAAGGCGCGACATCGGCCTATCCCTGAACCACCTCGTGCAGGGCTTTGAGCGTGGTCAGAAGGGCTTTGGCCTCAGACACGGGCAGGCAGCTCGGTGCATCGCACAGGGCGGCGTCAGGGTCAGTGTGAAATTCGAGGAACACGCCATCAGCGCCCGCAGCCACGGCGGACTTGGCGATGATCGCCACGCCGTCGCGGCGGCCACCGGTCGAGGCGCCGCCAGTGCGGGGGTCCGCGCCGGGCAGCTGAACGGCATGAGTGGCGTCGATCGTGACAGGGCAGCCGAGCTTCTGCATTTCGGGAATGCCCAACATGTCGACCACGAGGTTGTTGTACCCGAAGCTGGAGCCGCGCTCGCACAGGATGACGCCGACGTCGGATGCTTCACCGATTTTGGTGACGATGTTCTTCGTGTCCCACGGTGCGATGAACTGGGCCTTTTTAACCTGAACGATGCCGCCAGCCTTGGCCGTGGCGCGGGCCGTCGCGACCACGAGATCGGTCTGCCGGCAGAGGAAGGCGGGGATCTGGACAATGTCAGCAACGGCCGCAACAGGCTCGGCCTGTTCGGCCGTGTGCAGGTCGGTACAGATCGGCACGTCCAGTTCGGTCTTCACTTCCTTCAGGATTTTCAGGCCCTCTTCCAGTCCGGGGCCGCGATAGGAATGGATGGAAGAGCGATTGGCTTTGTCGAAGCTCGCCTTGAACACGTAAGGCAGGCCGAGTTCAGCGCAGATGGCTTTCAACTGGGCGCCGACGGTCAGCGCGAGCGCCCTGTTTTCCAGCACGTTCAGGCCGGCAATGACGGCGAGTGGCTTTCCCTTGCCGATGGCCCATCCGGATTTCGCGTGAGTCAGCGCTGACATGATCGTCTCTCCCAAAAGTTCCTGCGCAGGCAGATAGCCCTGTTTTGGCGACAAGGTAACCCGCGTCGTTCACGCGCAGAATCAAAGAAGCCGCCCTGTCGAGGGGCGGCTTCCGTGAGCCCATGGGGCAAGTCAGGTCCGGGCGGCGTCACAGCGGCCCTACCATGTCTCTACGTACTGACGGGAGGCTGCTCCAGCCAGACACCATAGGACACAGACCCAACGGCCTCATCTGGTTTCTCACTCGACATGGATCACCTCCTTTCAAACGTGCTGCTTGCACGAACTTTGTCCAGGGCCATCCGGGACGACTCAAAGTTAAGCATGATTTGCACCAATTAAAAGTAAACATGACGCATTTCCGGCGATCTTTTGGATACCGAAACGAAAAACGCCCGGACGTGGCATCCGGGCGTTCCTCAAGTGCTGAAAATTCAGTCAGTTAGGCTAGTTGGTAGCAATCACACCGATGACGAGACCGATGATGGCACCGGTGGCCACGGAGGCGAGGATCGCATCCCCTCGGTCATAATCGCGAGCCCAGTAGTAGCCGCGTGGCGGCGCATAGAGGCCGTATTGGTTGTAGTCGCGGATATACACCGTTTGCCCGTGAGGTTGGTAGTAACCGCCGACCGAATGGCGCGGCGCATAATAGTGGGGCGGCGGGGCGTAATACCGGGGTGGGGGCGCATAGTAGCGCGGTGGGGGGGCGTAGTAGGCGTGGGAAGGATGATGGCTGTAATGGCGCGGCGGTGGCCGGCGATAATGATCGCGCTTGCGGTCATGGTGGCGATAGTTGTCATGGCGACCACGATCACCGCGATAGTCATGACCGCGATTGCTTCCGCGATCATCATGTCCGCGCGAATAATCTCCGCCACGATTGTCATGGCCGCGTCGCCCTTGATCGGCGCTGGCGATTGGCGCGGCTAGCAGGCCGACTGTGGCTGCCGCCGCGATCAGGCGTGCAAGGTTCTTCAACAGATTCATGGCGCTCTCGCCTCCTGTAGATGACCGCACAATGGCGCGATCTTGAGGCAAGTTTTAACGGTTGCGGGCTGAACTCCACCTGAACACCATGTTAAAGGTCCAGCATGTCCGAATTCGGCGATCTTCGCGTATCAGGTGAGTTGACAGTGCCCGCCTGGGAACTGAGCGAAGCCTTTGTACGCGCTTCGGGGCCGGGCGGCCAGAACGTCAACAAGGTGTCGTCTGCCGTCCAGCTGACCTGGAACGTCGAGGCATCTTCCCTGCCGGCTGACGTCAAGGCACGGTTCACGAAGCTCTATGGCAGCCGGATCACAAATGACGGTCGCTTGATCCTCGAGGCGAGCGAGCACCGCAGCCAGCCGATGAATCGCGAGGCTGCTCGCAAACGTCTCGCCCAGATGATCCTGAAAGCGTCAATCCGTCCGAAGCGGCGCGTTGCGACACGGCCCACGGCCGGCAGCGTGCGGCGTCGTATTGCATCGAAAAAACGCCGGGGTGAAATCAAGTCCCTGCGCGGCAGTGTCGAGTCTGACGATTAGCTGCCCAGCTCTGCCTTGATGGCAGCGGTCAGTTTGGCTGTATCGGCGCCCTCAATATGCGTGTTGCCGACGAAGAAGCCGGGCGTGCCGCCGACTTCGAGCGCGCGGCCCAACGCCTTCATGTCGGAAAGCTGTTGCTGGATTTCCATGGACTTCATGTCAGCGCGCATTTTCTTGACGTTGACCCCGATCGATTCTGCGAGGGAATCGATACGCTTTTCGGTCAGGTCATCATTCGATTTCAGGCCCATCAAGGCCATGTGCATGGCATTGTACTTGCCCTGCTTGCCAGCCGCCAGGGCGGCGAGGGAGGCTGTCTCGCTGATGCCGCCAAAGATCGGCAATTCCTTGAATACGACGCGAACCTTGCCGTCATACTCGGCAGGCAATGCCTGGATCGCGTCGACTGAGCGCTTGCAGTAACCGCAACGGTAATCGAAGAATTCCACGACGGTGACCTTGGCATCGGCGGGGCCAATGAAATGATCACTGGCAAGGCTGTAAAGCTTGTCCTTGTGGGTTTTGATCGCTGCTTGTGCGGCGGCGGCTGCTTCGTCGCGCTGCTGCTCACCCAGCGCGACGAGCGCATCTTCAATAATCTGAGGGTTTTCGAGGATGTATTCGCGGACGATCTGTTCGATTTCGGCGCGGTCCATTTTGCTGGATGTCGAGTCCTGAGCGCAAGCGGGCGTCAGGGCGATAGCGGTCAGCGCCGCTGCAGTGAACAGTTTGCGTATCATGGATAGGCCTTCTCAATTCTTGAATCCGAAGCAATGCTTGGCGCCATCTATACGATCGGCCCACACAGCGTCTATTGCGCCTGACAGAAAGTTGATCAGCGACCGTCAGTTGTGAAATTGCCGAATGGCATGTCGCGACCGCTTGTCTGGACTGAAAACCGGGGGCCGCGATTGGCGCGATTGTAGAAATCCCGATTGTCCGGATTGCTGGGGTCGGTGATCAGCAGGATGTCGTCGGCCCGCCTGTAGGTCGGCGTGCCACGCTCAAGCTGGTCGACGGCGCGGTGTGCAAACAGGTTCGCCCGAACGATGTCCCCGATCGAATAAGCCGACTCTGCAGTAGCGAGCTGGGCTTCTGCCCTGCGGCCCTGTTTTTCCAGCGTGATGGCCAGTTGGGCCCAGGCAAAGGCGTTTTCCGGCTCGGCTATCAGCGCGTCGCGCAGCGCGGATTCGGCTGCTTCGACATCGCCCGGCTCGTCGCGGGCATTCAGGGAGCGGGCATAGTTGATCAGCAGCAGGGGCTGGCCAGGCTTGAGTTCGAGCGAACGCTTGTGTGGCGCGACGGATTCAGCGGTGCGGCCACTTTCGAAGAGGATCTGGCCCTTGAGTTCGTAGAAGTAGGGATTGTCCGGCTGCGACGCGAGGAGAAGGTCGACCTCCTTGAGGGCAACATCAATGTCGGAGGCCTGGAGCGCGGCGATGGACCGGGCATAGTGGGCTGGTGCGCTGTCATCGCTGGCGGGGTACTCATTGCGCACTTTATTGGCCGTATCGAGGAAGCCAATCAGTTTCGCGCGCATCATCTCGTATTGCAGCTGCTCGCGTTGTGTCGGCGGTTCATTCATCAGGCCGGATTTTTCGGCCATGTCGCGCACGGCACGAATACGGTCCGACGCGAGCGGGTGTGAACGGAAATAAGGGTAACGACGCGCGTTGGAGAGAACTTCCTGATACCGGAAATTCTCGAAGAACTCGACGATGCCGCCGGTCGATTGGTGCAGCCGTGTCAGGTATTCGACGGCGGCGGCATCGGCCATGGATTCTTCCGAGCGCGTGTGAACGAAGAAATTGAGCGCCGCAAATTGCTGGGAACTGCCGATCAGGGCGGCACCGGCACCGCCTTCACCCGCTGCAATGGCCAGGATGCCGAGACCGATCGAGATGAGCGCCGGGCGCGATGCGACTTCGGCGGCCCGTTGGCGGCTGACGCTGTGGCCACAGGCGATGTGGCAGGTTTCGTGTGCGATGACGCCTTTGATCTGCGCCGGGGATTCCGCCGCGATGATCAGGCCGGTATGGAGGTGGATATTCTGGCCGTTCGCGACGAATGCGTTCAGGCTCGGGTCATTGATGATGTAGAAGCCGACATCCGCCGGTGTGAGACCCGCGACCTCGAGGATCGGATCGGTCCACTCCCGCAGGGTTTCCTCGATCTCGGCGTCGCGGATCAGTCCTTGCGCCGACGCCGTCACGGCAAAGGCGACGGCGGCCATGGCCGTAGCAGCAAGTCGCAGGAAGTGTCGCGCCATATAAGGCGTCTCCTCTAGGTGATACCAACCCCCTGAACTTAAGCAGGCGCGCCGGTATTGGCGAGGGGGAAGCAACATCCATGACTCATTTGTCAGGAATCACATGACGCGAAGATGAACGCAAGTTCCGGGTCGATCTGTATGCCTGTTTCGCTGCCAACCTCAGGGGCGAGGCCCCGTGGTACCAGCGATGTGAGCTGGAGATTCCCGATATCGAGCACGAGCCGAGACATCGGACCCGTGAGGCGGCTGGCGATGACACGGGCCCTGACAGGGGCGGTCACATCGGGGATCACGCCTTCGGGTCGGATGACGACCAGCCTGTCCTGAGCGACCGGTTGACTGAGCAGCCCCGGTGGAATGTCGCCTCCGGCGATCCGGTTCACCGGTCCGAGCGCGGCGGCAATGTCGGCGCCCTGGGGCTTGAGATAGACGTCACTGGCTTTGCCCTGCTGCAGGATGCGGCCCGCTTTCATGATTGCGATGTGGTCGGCGCTTTCGAGCGCCTCGGCGGGATCGTGCGTGACGAGAAGCGCCGGGATTCCTGCGGCGCGCACCGCATCAAGCGCCTCTTGACGGACGCTGCCGCGCAGGGACGGGTCGAGGCCGGAAAAAGGCTCATCCATCAGGATAGCGGCGGGCTTGGGCGCAAGGGCGCGGGCGATGGCGACGCGTTGTTGCTCGCCGCCGGACAGCTCGTGGGGATAGGCACTGCTGCGGGCACTGAGACCAAGCCGCGACAGCCATTGCGTGGCGATGGCGCGGGCTTCCTCGCGTGGCAGGTGGGCAAGGCCGAACGTGGTGTTTTGCAGCGCCGTGAGGTGAGGGAAGAGTGCAAAGTCCTGGAAAATCAATCCGATGTGGCGCTTTTCCGGAGGCAGGGTGTAACCGGGCCGGGACAAGATCGTGTCGCCCAGGCGCACGTCGCCTGCGTCGACGGGCTCGAGTCCCGCGAACAGGCGAAGCAGCGTGGATTTTCCGGCGCCTGATCCGCCCAGCAGAGCCGTAATGGCGCCGGGAGCGAGGTCGAGAGAGACGCCTGAGACCACGGCAAGACCATCATACAGGCGGCTGACGCCCGTTGCCGAGAGGGAGGTTGGGGGTGGTGTGGGTGTCATGTGGGGGCACCGGGGCGGGCGCGGGAGAGACGCCAGGAGAGGAAGATGACGGGGACAAGGCCGGCAAGGGTGATGAGGAGGGCCGGCAGGGCGGCGGCTGCGAGGCGTTCGTCCGACGCATAGGCGTGGGCGCGGACTGACAATGTATCCCAGTTGAACGGGCGCAGCATGAGCGTGGCGGGCAATTCCTTGAGCGATTCCACGAACAGGATCAGGGCGCCAGCCGTGGCGCCAGAGAGGGCAATCGGCAGGTCGACTTCCCTTGCCCGGCGCAGGGGCGAGGCGCCGAGACTGCCGGCGGCCTGGCCGAGGGAGGCGGGTGCACGGGCCAGCGCGGCGACCATAGGTTCGGCCCCGGCTGCGGTGAAACGACTGGCATATACCCACGCCAGGGCGATCAGGGCAGAGGCGCCGGTGAGGGTGAAGGGGAGGAGGCCGAGGACGACGAGCGCGCCCATGGCGAGGACGGCGCCGGGGATGGCGTATCCCGAGGAAGCGGCGAGGCGGGCGAAGCGCGGCAGTGGCCCGGCGGCGCGCTGGGACAGGGCTATGATAAGGGCCAGGACGAAGGCGAGGGCGGCGCCTGTGCCCGACAGGATCAGTGTATTGATGAGCGCCTGTCCGACAGGTGCGACAGCCTCATTGGATTCGAGGCTGCGCCAGATGAGGCGTCCGACAGGTAGGCCAAAGGCGACTGTGAACAGGGTGGTGCACAGGGTGGTTGCGGCGGTGGCAAGGGGGCGGGAGAGGGGTAGTCGGTCCACTTGGCGCCAACGGTTTGAGCTCGCCTGGCTACCGCGCCGGCCCCGGCTCCAGCGCTCGAAAAGGACCAGGCTGAGCACGAGGCTGAGCAGCACGAGGGCGAGGCGGGCGGCGGTGGCCGGCTCGCCGAAGCTCGTCCAGGCGCGCACGATGCCAAAGGTCAGCGTCGGCACACCGAGGTATTCGGCGGCGCCATAATCGGCAGCCGCTTCCATCAGGGCGAGGGCGAGGCCGGCTGCGATGACGGGCCGGGCTGCGGGCAGGGCGACGCGCCAGAAGCTGCGTGAGGCGCTAGCGCCGAGGCTGCGGGCCGCTTCGAGCGAGCAGACAGACTGGGAGATGAAGGCGGCGCGGGCGGTGAGGTAGACATAGGGATACAGCGTTAGCGCGAGGATGAAGGCGAGGCCGGGCAGGGAGTGAATGTCCGGGAACCAGAAGTCGCGGGCCGAGAGACCGGTGGCTCCGCGGATCGCCGACTGGACCGGGCCGCCGACACCCATGAGGTCGCCATAGGCATAGGCAAGGACATAGCCGGGCGCAGCGAGGGGCAGGATGAGCAGCCACTCGAACAGGCCGCGGCCCGGAAAGCGGTACATGGTGATGAGCCAGGCGGTCGGGACGGCGAGAGCGAGCATCAATACGGCGGTCAGGGCGAGTGTGCCGACCGTGCCGAGGACATAGCCGGTCAGGAGCGTGTCGCGGATATGAATCCATGCGTCGCCGCCGCCGAAGATCAACCCGGCCACCAGTGTTGCCGCCACGGGCACGGCAATGACAAGGCCCGCCACGAAGGCGGGCCCGTCACTTGCGCGGATGGCAAGGTTGCGAAGGGGGAGAATCCCGGCCAAGCGGATCAGTTCCAGCCGGCCCGGTCGTAGATTTCCTGCGCCTCGGCCTGGTTCTCGCCCAGCTGCTGGAGCGGGAACTGACTCTGCTTGAAGTCAGGCAGGGCTTCGAGGCCGTCGGGGAGCGGCACGCCGACGATCATCGGGAATTCCTTGGTCTCGTCTGTCAGCAGTTTCTGGCCCTCGGGCGTGGTCAGCCATTCGATGAATCGGACCGCATTGTCCTTGTTCGGGGCATGCGCGGCAACGGCAGCAGCGGTGACGTTGATATGCGTGCCGACGCCGTCCTGTTCGGGGAAGGAGAGTTTGGTCTTGGCTGTCTTGGCCTTTTCGGCATCGGTGCCGGTCGCCATCCGGACCCAGTAATAATGGTTGATAAGCGCGACCGAACATTCGCCCGCCGCTATGGACTCGATCTGGGTCGTGTCACCGCCCTGAGGCGGCCGGGCAAAGTTCGCCACGACATTGCGCGCCCATGCGGCGGCCTTGTCCAAACCCCAGCGCCCGATGAATTCGCCCATCAGCGACAGGTTGTAGATGTTCGAGGAGGACCGCATGCAGACTTCGCCGTGAAGCTTGCCATCGGCAAGGTCTGAATATTGGTTAACGTCGTCTGGCTGGAGGCGGGACGGATCGTACACGATGATCCGGGCGCGTTTGGCGAGGCCGAACCAATTGCCGTCAGGTTCGCGGAAATGCGCTGGAATCGCCGTTTCCAGCGTTTCGGATCGAATGCCTTGCGTGAATCCAGCGTCCTGGAAGCGGAATAGTGTGCCGGCATCGGACGCAATAATCACGTCTGCGGGGCTGGCATCGCCTTCGGCTTTCATGGTTTCGATGAGTTCCGGGGCACCGGACTCGCGGAAACGGACACGGATGCCGGTCTCCTTCTCGAACGTATCGTACATCACCTTGTCGGAATCATAGTGGCGCGCCGAGTAGATGTTCAGGGTGCCGGTGCTTTGAACCGTGGGTTCTGCTGCAAAATCTGCAGGCGTGGCCCCTGGCGCTGCTGGCTTTCCACACGCAGCCACAACGAGCGCTGCGGCGAGAATAGCTGGAAATTTCATTGGCTTGCGCTGTCCTTGTCTGATCCGGGCCTATCAAACATAGTTGAGAATGAATCGCAACGTATCAAGGGGAGCGACGTTTTGCCCAAAACTTGCACAGTGCCAACGAGTATTGGATTCTTCCCCCGGAACGGACTCAAATAAATCCGTATTTTGGGGTAAACAAGAAATTCGCTCTGGTCAGAATAACAGGGGTGGTGGGGATGAATGACGTCGTAGTCGACCTGGATCTGGGGACGCCAGAGGAACAGGCATTGTGGGAAATGGCGATCGACTTCTTTGCCGGCATGCTGGATTCAGACGAAAATGGTTCAGAACTGGATGCGCCTGACATGATGGTTCTCACTACCTTCAAGCCAAATGGACGCATCTGCAAACAGCTGATCTTCCAGGACCGGACCTGGGCCGATGCATTCCTGGACTTCTGGGAAGAGCAAAAACTTCAGGCGACGGCGGCCTAGGCGTTTCACCGCGGGCCCGAGTGCCCTAGATAGCCTCAATGAGCCCGAGCCTTTCCTCCCCGCGCATTGCCATCATTGGCGCTGGCATAATCGGCCTGTCCTGCGCCTGGGAACTGGCGAAGCGGGGCGCGCATGTGACGCTGTTC
>NZ_JBDNGN010000022.1:0-22426 GCF_041689225.1 Hyphomonas sp.
CCAACCCGCAGCGACCAGCACCTATTCCCAAAATCAATCAGGCCGGTGGGGCTGCCCTCCAGACGGGCAAGCCCGTCTTCCGTCCAGCCCCACCGGCCAAGCTGGTTGTCGGTACCGGCCATGGTGGTTGTCGCTCAACAATCTGGCGCGCGCTTTGGCCTGATCGATCCGTGCGGCTATTATTCGATCGATTATCCCAATTCCCTGTCGAAAGAATATGCCTCCGCTGATCTGCGCAAAGTGCTCGAGAGCGACATCGAACTGCTCCACAAACCTGAGTTGACGTCGGCCGAACGTCACGCCGTTCGCGAGCACAAAAAGCTTGCCTACAAGCAATGGGCCTGGAGGCATCTGATTGAAATGGTTCGCGATCGGAACGCACTCGGCGTCGCTCGCACTCTGATCGCTCCGCCTGACGTGTTCGGTGCGCTCTTGTTGCGCCTGTGTCGACATGCGCTTGGCAGGGAGCCTGTTCCGGACCTGGTCGAGAACACGGCTAAAACTCAGTCCATCGATGCCATGCTTAAAGCGTCGAACGGGTCCCTCCTCGTTTAGGCTCCGCCCTTTACCAAAGCGATCGCCTCCTGCCGGCGCCCCTTGGCCACCATTATTGACGCACGCCACAACCGTACCGCAAAAGCCGGCGCGAGAGACGCCAAAGCGGCCGCGTAAGATACCACTCCGACACCTACCAGTATCAGCAGTTGGATTGGCGCCTGGATCGCGTCCGACAGCGACCTCATCACACCCCAAACAACAACAGCCATTACAACCGAGGCCATAAGTGATGTGGACCCGGCGACGATCTGGCGATGCATCGGAAACCCGATGGATTGCTTCACGGCATAGGCGCCGATGACCCAGGTAATCAGGATCTGAGCCAACACTGCCAGCGCAACGGCTTCGAGACTGATCTGAAGCGTCGCAGCAACCAGGGCACCGGTCAGAACCAAGCTTATAAAGGAAATCTTGAACGTCCAATCGACCCGGCCAACGCCATTTAGAACGCCTGTGTTGAAGGCCGACGTTGGCGTTCTGAGTCCCATGAGAAAGAAAATCTGGATCGTCGGAACAGCCGGCGTCCACTGCTCGCCGAACACGACGGGTATCGCGACGGGCACAATCACAAACGCGCCAATGAAAGTTGGATACGCGATCAGGGCCGCGAGCTTCATGGCGCCTTCGATCGCCCGGTATAGCATCGGCAAATCGTGCTGGGTTTGCGAGGCAACTGGAAGGGCAACCGCCGCAAAGGGTTGCACGACAGCCGCCTTTGCCTGCTCAAGCAAGCGGGTCGCCATGTTGAACATGCCGAGTGCCGCGGGCCCCTGCACCGCACCAACGGCGCTGCGGGTGAACGCCGATTCCACAGACTGGATAACGCGGGTGGCCATGTTCAGCGAGTTGTATCGCGTCAGCTCCAACGTCTCGACCCAACTCGTTTTTACGGAAGGTCGCCATTTCGTAATGGCTGTAAAAGCGACGAGGCGAACAGTCCTGCGAGACATTTCCATGAAGATCAGCGCCCATGCACTCCTGAGATAGATCGCGCAGACGACGCCCACGATCGCTGCCACGAGCGTACCCAGAATGTCGACAATCGTGATCTCTCGGAACCGCAGGTCCCGCTGCAACAGCGCGGCCGGGATCGATGCGAAGGCTCCCATGAAAAGAGTAATCGAGAAGAACCGCATCATCGGTTCAAGTTCGGGATGGCCGAACCCTCCAGCGATCAAAGGGGAAGCAAGGCTGATTCCCAACCAGAATATCCCCGCCAGTATGAGCGACTGCATAAAAACCGAATTGACATGGCCCGGCTGCAGATCGCGGCGCTGTATCAGGGAGTCATTGAGGCTGCCCGACACAAACATTTCCGGGATGGCGAAAGCAACCAGCACCATGCCGAACACGCCAAAATCCGTGGGCGACAACAGGCGTGCGATAACAACCAGCGAAACCATTCCGCTGATCATTCCGAACCAATTACCCATCGCATTGAGCGCGACTGCCTTGCCGGCGCGCCTCAGCAAGCTCTGAGTCATCGGGACCGACTTTTATTCTGGAGCCGAATGCGGCACGAAATGGGGTCAGAGGATGCAGAAATCGTCGGCATTGACGCAGCCTTCTTGAGTTTGTTCATTATCAGGAAAAACTTGACCGACTTCCAACACTTGAGGGCAAGCAACTCTGATCGGACTTTCCATCTTAGTCCGCGCGCCATGGCAGCCACAATCTGCGACCCGGTCTGTGACAGTTTGGGTATTTCGCACAACTCGTCGATCAACGGGGAATTGGACAGGATTTCGTCACACCCATACTTTGACGCAAAAGCCGAACGCAGCACATTCGTCTCGTGTTCAGACAATGGTTTGTGGCTGGTTCGTTCCGCCTCGCGCAGGTCGTTGATCGCTAACCCCCACAATTTCTTGCGAGCCATAATGCTGGCGCGCCTTAGCAGAGCGTGTCGCCTGTGAGCCGGTTCAGAGATCGACTGTCCCGTAACAAGATATTCCTGCAATTCGATCTTCGAATAAAATTTCTGAAATATCATCCTGTCCGATTGGGACCAGGACAAATCTCTCTTCTCGGCCTGGATGTGCTTTTCCCGGGTCCCCCGAACGCCATCATGAACGCGCTGGTGAAACACGATATCTTCTGTTGCAACGCACGTTCCAACCCGTGCGATACGAATGAGCATCTCGTAGTCCTGAGACCGAACAAGAGTCTCATCAAATGGACCGATGCGCTCAAAAAGATCTTTGCGAACGATCATGCCTTGCTGGTGTGCGAACATGTCGTCCAGCGTGGCGACCAGAAATTCATCCGACTCGCAATTTGTCCAATAGCCTGTCTCGATCCACTGCAATTCTCCCGACGCCACGATCTTGAAGCGCCTGTGACGACCATAGGCAAAGTCGGCATCTGGATTGTGCTTGAGCAGGCCAACCAGTGTTTCCAGGGCCGCTGGTGATGCGACGTCGTCGTCATCGAAGATCCAGACGAGATCGCCAGTCACATGCTTCATTCCGAGATTCAGAGCGGTTGACTTGCCCCCATTGGATTTGGACAGGACACGAACACGCCCCTCGTAAGCCGCCAATAGCTCCAGCGTATCATCAGTGGAGCCGTCATCAATTACAATGACCTCATGGGCTGGACGTGTTTGTGCCAGAACGGATTCCAAGCATTCGAGCAGGAATTCCGATCTGTTGAATGTCGGAATCAAGACTGTGACGCGATTTGTCTCCATTTTTAATCCTGACATTTGCTTTTGTGCCATTAATCGACACGACGACACAACCCTCAGCGGCGTGGCACCAAAATTGCTCGGTAAGCTCGTAGCAATTAGCTTGCCAGTCCCGATTTTGGTTCGAAAATATCGAAGTAGGGTGCCAACAAAAAGAAAGGATCGTCAGGTTATGAAAATCGCGTTCTTCGTAAACGCATTTCCCATGATGTCCGAAGCCTTCATCGTGAACAGCGCAGCTGCGTTGATCGACGAAGGCCATAGCGTCGATATTTTCGGCGTCGGCAATGTGGCGCCATCGGGACTTTCGGTAAATGCGGTTGAAGGGCACAATCTCGACTGCCGGACGGTCAACATGCAATGGCCAAAGTCGACAGTCGGGCGCCTTGCAAATCTTCCAATACCCCTGAGCAGAATCGCAAGAAATCACGGATTTGCGGCGATCGGCCGCCTTCGTCCGGATATCTACCGCCGGTCACTGGGTGATCTCACCGCAGTTTACCAGGCCAGCGCGTTCAAAGGCTCCGGGGAGTATGATATTCTTCACTGCCAATTTGCGACACTCGCCGAGTGTGTCATCAAACACCGCAAGGCAGGTTTCCTAAAAGGCAACATCGTCGTTAATTTCCGTGGATATGATATCACCGAAGCCGTGGCGGCCATCGGCCCCGACGTTTACGATCACGTATGGCCGGAAGCCTCCGGTTTTGTTGCCAATTGCGAGTACTTCCGCAAACGCGCGATTGCCATCGGATGCCCGGACGACCGGATTGAGATGATCGGCTCAGGGATTCGCCTCGAGAATTTTCCATTTGAACCCGCCGGACGACGCGAAACTGATACGATAAGGTTCCTTATGGTGGGGAGACTCATAGAACGTAAAGGCATGCACATTGCGCTTCGAGCGCTTGCTGAGTTTACAAATCGATCAGGTTCGAAAATCGCCGTTGATATCGTTGGAGACGGAGTCATGCGTCCGCAACTCGAGGCCCTTGCCAGCGAACTTGGTCTCGCAGATCAGGTCACGTTTCATGGTGCTCGTACTCATTCCGAGATCGCAGATTTCATTCGTATTTCAGACATTTTTCTGGCGCCGTCCATGACGAGTTCCAGCGGCGGGCAGGATGCGCCAGTCAACACGCTCAAGGAAGCCATGGCGATTGGCCGGCCTGTAGTGGGAACCTACCACGGCGGTATTCCGGAATTGGTGATAGAGGGCGAAACGGGCGCCCTTGCCGCGGAAGGTGACTCTGCAAGCCTTTGTGCCGCGATTGACCGACTGATCACAACCCGAGCAAGCTGGCCCGATATGGTGCAGCGCGGACGCGAAAAGGTCGAGAACATGTTTGCTCTCGACAAGTGCACCAATGATCTCATCCGGCACTACGAGACATGCCTGTCTTGACCGGACTTCCACATTCATTTGATACTAATAGACATAAAGAGGCCAAATCATGAGCAAATCCAACGCCGACCGACCTGACGTGACCATCGTCGTGACTGCGCGGGACCGCTTCAGTCTCGCTGTACGATCGCTTGAAAATCTCGTGGCCGTCACCCCAGCGCACGCCAGGCTGATCTATATCGATGCCGGAAGCCCGGCGAGTGTCGCTTCGGAAGTGAAACGCATCTGCAGCGAGAACGGCTTTCGATATGAGCGATTCGAGCATTTTCTCAGTCCCTGCCAAGCTCGCAACCGCGGGCACCACCTGGCTGATACCAAGTACGTCGCCTACATCGAAAATGATGTCATGGCGTCGCAAGGCTGGCTGGAAGCCCTCGTGAAGTGCGCCGAGGAGACAGGCGCGGAAGTCGTCCAGCCCCTGATCTGTCAGGGCATGCCGCTCCACACCGAGATTCACCAGGCTGGCGGCGACTTCACCGATGACATGGACGCGTTCTTCAACGGCCCTCCCGAAGCGCGTCGATTGACTGACAGGCACCTCAACCATCAAGGCAAACGCGTCGACGAAGTCGAATTGTCGCGCACCGAAACGCAAGTGTGCGAAGTGCATTGCTTTCTCGCCCGGCGCGACTTGTTCGAACGCTTCGGCGACTTTGACGAAAACATGCCATGTTCCAAGGATCACGTCGATTTCAGCGTCACGATCTGGGCCAAAGGCGGCAAGATTATGCTTGAGCCGGCGTCCATTGTTACATTCTGCCATCCTGACCGCACACATCCCGTCGAACCGATGGACCGCCCCATGTTTATCTTGCGCTGGTCGCCAAACTGGCAGCGTAAAAGCCTCAACCACTTTCGAAAGAAGTGGGGCCTTGAGTCAGATCCCTATTTTGAAAGATATGAGAAGCTTACGTCCTGGCGGTATCACGACGCCGTCGTGCGCCCTATGGTTCGCAAACTGCCCATGATCGGGCACAGCTATAAGGTCCAGAAAATGGCTTCCACGATCATGCTGCCCGTGATCAGCGCAATAGGTACTCACCTTGGAAAGAAGCAGGCCGCTCAAACTGCCGACTGGGACAGTCATCAGGGTCAAACGTCTCCATCAGCTACCCGATAGCGACAGTCACCCACAGGGGCGACCTCAAAAGTCGTGCGTGAGACCTAGGCTTTGATCGCCTCAATCGCATTCTGCAGCCTCAGGACTTCAGCGAACGCCAGAAACACGTGGTAGAGCGTTGAGGCCGGTACGTCGGCCGCTTCGGGCTGTCCGTCGTCGCTAAACCGGTCAGTCCAGAGACCTGGAATTTTCGTATTCAGGTATTGGTCCAGCAGCACGCGCGCACTCATAGCGACGGCTTGGCGCGGATCTTTTCCCGTCGCCTCGAACAGAGCGAGGTGCCCCTTGATCCGCTCAGTATTCGGCCATGTGCGACAACCGGGATCAACTGGGACACCATCATCAAGGACAACCTGAAACACCCGGCCGGTCTGCCGGTTCATGCCATGAGTTTCAGCAAAGTCTATCAGGCCTTCAACCAAATCTAGCGTATCTTCACCTGTCAGACGGCGAAACTGAACCAGTATCCATGCCCACTCCAACTGATGACCCGGCTCCACCAGCCGGCCAGATTCATCTGACGCCCGGTTCCAGTCCTCGTCAAAATATTCAGCCAGCGTATGCCCGTCAAAGAGCCGCTCGCGGAAGAGTTTGACAATCCTCTTTGCCGTGATCAGAAAACGCTCTTCTCCGCTCGCTTCAAATGCGACAAGAGAGGCTTCCAGCAGGTGCATGTGCGGATTCTGCAATCGCCAGCCTTCAGGTGGCAACTCGTGCCAGTAACCCGCACTTGTACGCATCCGAGTATCCACGAAATCCATGACGCGATGAGCGGATGCCAGCGACGATGCATCACCGGATGCCCTGTGATGCCATGCAAATCCAAACAGAGCGAAAGCAAGATCATACAGATCCGGCGTGCCATCAATAATTGTTCCGTCACCAGAGACGGTTCGGGGCCAGCCCCGTTTCGGGCCTTGATAGATAGCCTCCATTTGACGCGCGCCTGCCGCAGACAGTTCCAGTCCCGGCGCCCAACCAAGCATGGAGGCGTGCGCAAACACATAGGTTTGTCGACCGATCACTCGCGTGCGGTGGAATTGAGTGTCGATAGCCCGTCCGTGATGGTCGAGCTTCTCAGCGAAATACCCGGTCTTTCTGTCGAATCCGGCATCAGCCCAGAGCGGCAGGGCAATTTCGAACATCCAGTGACGAATTTCATCAAATGGAATGGACACGGTCATTCTGCTCCCTACTCGCTTTGGATGGCTTGGCCTGTTCAGGACTCACCGATTATGCTGGAAACCAGCGTCTGAAGATCGCCATGTTCGAATAGGTGACCTGGAATACCTGCACGTGAAGCCGCCTCGATGTCGGTGCCGCGATCTCCAATCAGGAAACTCGCGGTCTTGTTCACCGGCCATTCCGACATTGCTCGCAGGATCATGCCAGGATTGGGCTTGCGGTCCGGATGATCATCTGCCGTGTACGCTGGCAATTTTCCCTCTGCGTGGAAAGGGCAGTGATAGAACGCATCGACGTACGCGCCTTCAACCGCAAGTTCGTCCTGCATGTGCTTGTGGAACTGTGTGACTGCCGACTCATCATAATAGCCCCGCGCAACGCCGGCCTGGTTGGTGACGACAATAACAAGAAATCCCCGATCATTCAGTAGTCGGACGGCCTGGAGCGCACCCGGCATCCATTTCAGATCCTCGGCACGATGCGGATAACCCGTATCCTCATTGAGGACACCATCTCGATCCAGAAAAGCCGCAGGCCGCATTCGCATCGCTGCGGTTTCACGCTGCGCCTGAGCCAGCGTTTCGGGCAGGCCAATGTCGAGAAAATAACCGTCATAGGGGACACCTTCCAGCAGCCCCTCCTGCGCCAATCGCGGGAAGACCTCGGTCTCAATGGACATTGGCCCATCGATACGACCCAAAATCTCTCGGCTCAGGTAATAAACCCCGCCATTGATCAGGCCTGGGCCGGACAGTTCGGGGTTCTTTTCCTCGAAGGCCAAGATGTGATGATCTTCAAGCGTGACAGAGCCATAGCGGGACATGTCCTCAACCCTGCGAAGGGCCAGGCGCCCGCCTCCCCTCACCAATGGCGCAGCTGCTAGCGCGCGTAGGTTGATGTCGAAAAAGGAGTCGCCATTCGACAGGACGAACGTCTCGTCGAGAACAGGCGCGGCCAGTGCCAATGCCCCACCTGTTCCCATCGGCCTGGGTTCGCGAACAACGCGTATATCCGCGTCCCAGATCCGTTTCCCATGATAGACCGATTCGACCTGATCGCCGAGATGGCCGGCAAGAAGTATCAGGTCAGTGAAGCCCATGCGCGCTGCATTTTCCAGCAGTAGATCAAGAAACCTCACGCCGGGCGAAATTTCCTGCATCGGCTTGGGGGTATTTGCAGACAGAGCTCCGAGCCGCGTTCCTCTACCCCCGACCAGGAATAGGGCCTGGCGCGCGCGGGTCATGCAAGCTCCCGCACTTCAGCGCCGTGCAGGGCGGCCTCAAACACATTCTTGGTCCGGTCCAATGTTGCTTTCCAGCTAAAGTGACGTTCGGTCAGGTCAGCTGCACCTTTTTTCAGGCGCGCAGTCAAAGACGCATCCGCCAGGAGGCGCTTCATGGCATCAGAAAGCGCGCCAGCATCCATCGGTGCACACAACAGCACGTTTTCTCCATCGACAAACTCCCGCTCGGGTCGTTCGCCGGTCGTTGTGATCACTGGCAGGTCATGGGCCGCACATGCCGCAATGGAACTATTATTGAGTGCGGCGCCTTCATCGAAGGGAAGGACGGCATAGTCAACAGCGCGCAGATAAAGGGAGCCCACATCGCTGTCGAATGGAAACTCTCCCGTCCAGCTTATTGCATCTTCGATGCCGAACTTCCGAGAAATTGCGTGAAGGTCTTCGACGCTCCAGCCTTCCTTGAACCAGTTAGGCGCCGGACCACCAATGATCGCGAGCCGGGCAGCAGGCGTCTGTTCGCGCAGCAAGCTGAATCCCTCAATCAGGTATTCGAGGCCTTTGCCCCTGTACAGTCGTCCAAAATACGCAAACAGGGGCGCATCCATCGGCACACCCAACAGTTCCCGCCCCCGGCAACGCGAAGCATCGCCGGGCGCACTCATCGGAATGAGAGGCGGTGGCGGAATAATGTCGGCTTTCGCGTGCAATTGCGGTAGGTGCTCCGCGATCCGTTCGAGATGCGACTCCGCCATTGCGATCACGCGGTCACTATCGCGCAACAGTGTTCCATATTCATAGCTTATATTACCCCCCCCCAGCCGGAACGCTGAAAGTTTCAGGGCCGCGCGGGTCCAAAAAGGGTAGGCCTTCGGGCGCACACCGACGGGTGCCGTGATCTGCGTTACGATCTTCGCATTCGGTAGTACGGTCCTGATATGTGTCGGCAACAGGGAAATCATGGGATGAAACTCAAAAGACATACCGACGAACCAGAAGAATACCAGATCTGGATTCAGGGTCTGGGCGGCCTTCAGGATCGGTGCCTGGGCTGACCAGTTCCAGCTCGGAATATCCGCGTGGACCCGACAACCCGTCACACTTGCAGCATTGCCTTGCGAGCTTGTCAGGACATCTACGTCATAGCCGCGCCGGGCGAGCCCTTCACTAAGGCGCGCAATATGATCGGCTTCCGCAATCGGCATGGGTGGAAACACACCCGAGATCACGAGGACTTTGGTCTTGTCCTGTTTCATTAAGTCCGAACTCCAAGTTTTTGTCCTATACGACTGGCTGCATGCCCAAACGGTGTTTGAAGACCCACGCCGGAAGAGGCTTCAACCAGGCGATCCAAAACCAACCGGTTTTCTTCCGCTCGACGGCGCATCGCTGCAATCTTTTGCGGCAGCAGTGACATTTCCTCTGGCACGCCAGCGAGCTGACGTTCGACTTCGGCCACAATCAACTCACGGCTGAGATCGGGTGGATTGATGCGCGATTTCCAATCAATGTCGCTACAGAAATCAGTCACCTTGTCGGAACGGGAGATCGCAAGAAACGGCACGTCCTGTAACACCGAAAACATACAGAAATGATATCGCGTGCTGATCGTCGTTGCGCATTGGGAAATGATTGACATCATCTGTTGGGGAATGAGGTAATCCGTCGGTCCCAATATGGCTGAATCCTTGTGCGCCATCAGTTCCCGGACCTTTTTGGAAGCCGCCCGATCATAGGTCTCCCCATCGCGGGTTTCTGCGAAGAGGAAAAGAATATCGACACCATGGCGCGCAACAAGTTCGTCCAGCGCTGCCGCCATCTCGACAAACAGTTGCGGGGACTTTTCCAACAGATGCGGCTCGGCATTGACGTTCACACCGATCACCGGTCTTTCGCCGAGCCCCAAAGATGCAAAGACTTCACGCCCATAGGCCGGGTCCGCGGGATCAAGCAGCCAAGCCATGTCAGCTGCGACGGCAACATCTTCATCAGCCACGCCGAGTTCCAACAGCCGTTCTCTGTCATTCTTGCTGCGAACGCTCCAGCAAAGTGTGTTGGGGATAATCTGTTCCTGCATGCGCTGACGAGAAACGTCATTGAACAGTTGCTCGACACCAATCCCGACAAAGGCTGTCGGCTTTCCCCAGTTGCGTGCATGCTGCAGGATTCCGCCCACCGTGGCCAATGGCCAGTCGCCCAGACTGTCAGAGATAGGGGTGCCACCTGCAAAAATGTAACCACTGGAAAGGTAAGCTTTGCGCTTGGGCTCAAGGCCCACGATGCCATCCAGATACTGGTAATAGTTGAAAAAGGGTTCGACCTTGCGGCCCTGATTTACACAGCAAATACTTACATCGACCTCAACGCCGTTCCCAAACTGCTTGATCAAGCGCCCGAAGCCGAGGAGCGTCGCCTCGTCCCCGACATTCCCAGCACCATAGAATCCAAAAGGAACTGCCAGTTTCATAAAATCAGCCACTTTCTCAAAAAGGCACGAACTACAATCATCACATGCGACCCTTGGAACACCCAGGTTAACCTCCACACAAGTGCAAAGGCCATACCAGCCAATACGATTCTAACTGATGTGGCACAATCTCTTATCCCAACCAGGCCATGTGTTTTTGCCATCGAAATTGTCGGGTTTGCGTCGCTCGTCTGGAATTCGTGTTTGCACAAGCAGTAAACGAATACGCTTGCGACAGTCGCTGCGCCCTCTAGCGCTTGCGACTAAGATGGACCTTGGATTTAGTCGGTGATATCGGCTCCACGCACAATGACTGGTTGGTTGGGCATTCCGATTGCATTGCCATTCCGGTTCGAGTTCCTCCCGAAAGGAGACACCACTTTGAAAGTTGGTATTTTGGTTGATGTCGTGCCGGGAATCCACGGCGGTATAGCCACAGCTCTTCGCAGCTTGATCACTGCGCTTGGTCGGCTCGAAGGCCCTGAAACGTATGTCCTGATAGTCGACTCGCAGACGCAGATCGACTGGCTGAGCCCGCTTGCCCCAAATCAGTGCTTTGAGATCCGTCCGTCATCTGCGGATGGCACCCTGCGCAAAACGATGCGTGGGGCGAAGAAAATAGTCAAAAAATTGATTGGACGCGGCGGCCACTCCGGTTGGCCAATTGTCCCCTTGTCGGATGGATATCTTGAAAGTCTCGGCCTTGATGTCATCCACTTTCCGACCCAGGGGTTCACATATTGTGCCATCCCGAGTGTCTACAATCCGCACGACCTGCAGCACCTTCACTACCCTCAATTCTTCGATGTGGCCGATCTCGCCTGGCGCGAAACCATATACCGGGCCGCCTGCCGCACCTCCCGGGTCATAATTGTAAACTCCCAATGGATCAAAGATGACGTGGTCGCTCAGTTCGGTCTTGATCCGGCCAAGGTGCAGATAATTCCCGAAGCGGCCCCGACGCAGCTTCTGGCCGAGGTCAGCGGGAACGACAAGGCTGCAACCCGAACCAAATATGCCTTGCCGGACCGTTATATCTTTTATCCAAACAATACTTGGCCGCATAAGAATCACCTGCGCCTGTTCGAGGCGATGGCTTGGCTACGCGACGAGAAAGGCATCACCGTGCCGCTCGTCTCCACCGGTGCGCGGCACGAACCGAGCCGTGAAAAGCTCGACACCCGCATCCGGGAGCTTGGTCTCGAAAACCAGATCCAGCTGCTGGGTTTTGTCTCCAGTGAAGAGTTGCGTGCGATCTACCAAATGGCCCGCTGCCTGATTGTACCGAGCTTGTTTGAAGCCAACAGCCTGCCCATCTTTGAAGCTTGGGCTGAGGGCATCCCGGTGGCGAGCTCAAATGTTACCGCCTTGCCCGAACAGGTCGGCGACGCCGGTCTCCTGTTTGACCCAGTGGACCCGCAGGACATGGGGGCCGTCATCCAGCGCCTCTTCACCGATGATGCGATGTGCACGGACCTCATCGCAAAGGGCAAGGTGCGTCTGGCCGACTTCGACTTCCTGCGCACCGCCCGCGCCAACCGCGCCGTTTACCGTCGCGCTGGCGGCCTTCGCCCCAACCCGCAGGACACTGCGCTTCTGGCAAATGACTGGATGCGCAACCCCCAGCGCGGCTGAGGCCATTCACCTTCATCGAACGAAGGCGGGCGCCCCGATGGCACGTACGTCTTTTGATGAGATGCTTAAGAATTCCTGCCGAGAACGCTCTCGAACACGCCCGCTATACGCGCCACCATGGCATCGTCCACCCGGCGCGAGGTCGGCAGGTTGACACCCGTGCGCGACAACCAGGCGCTGTTCGGGCATTTGCGCGCAAACTTTCGATAGGCCGGCATAGATGACAGGCCGTGGAAGAAAGGGCGCAGGTCGATGTTGACCGCCTTGCAGGCAGCGATCAGCTCTGCGCGCTTGTCTTCGGGTACCTGCGCACAGGAGAACCAGGTCACCGGCTCGACGCGCTGGTCCATAGCCGGCGGGAATGACACGCCTGGAATACCGGAGAGGGCTTTAACATACCGCGCATTAACGTCCGCACGCATCGCCAGCAGCTCATCCATTCGCTCAACTTGGGCGCAGCCAATGGCGGCCTGCATGTTGGTCATACGAAAATTGAAACCTGGCTCTTCGTGCCAATAGCGGCGTTCCGGCCGCATGCCATGATCGCGCAACATGCGCATGCGCGCAGCGATGTCAGCATCATTGGTCAGGCAAATCCCGCCTTCGCCGGTCGTGATGATCTTATTGGCGAAGAAGGAAAAGCTCGAGATGTCCGAGAAGGAGCCAATCGGCTGGCCATCATATTTGGCGCCATGCGCCTCGGCACAGTCTTCGATGATGTAAAGGCCGCGGGCTTTCGCAAGCTCGGCGATCTCCGTCATCTCGGCCGGGCGGCCGAAAACGTGCACTGGCATGATCGCGCGCGTGCGCGGCGTAATCGCCCGCTCAACAGCCTCAGCAGACATGCACCAAGTGTCGCGGTCGACATCGACCAGTACCGGCCGGGCGCCGACATGCATCACTGTGTTGATGGACGCTGCGAATGTCAGGTCCGGGACGATCACTTCATCCCCTTCCCCAATGCCCAGAGTCGCCATTGCGAGATGGAGAGAGACAGTCCCGTTCGACGTCGCTACGCCGTGAGCCATGCCCACCTTATCGGCAAAATCCTGCTCGAATCGTCGGATATAGTCGCCGGTCGAGGAAATCCATGTCGAAAGGAAAGCATCGAATGCATAGCGCATCTCGCGATGCGTCAGGTCTGGTTCGGACACCGGAAGGAAAGGTTGCGGGACATCTTCATCGATACCGATGAGACGGCCTTCGCCGTTCAGCACCGGCTCTACGCCGAGCAGTACGGAAGAAGACCCCCACGGCTCGGCCACATCGCCCAGCGTCTGGCTGGTCAAGTGACCACCTTTGAGGAATGCCTGCCGCATTGCGGCAAGGCTGGCAAAGCCTTTCAGGCGGCCGCCGGCGTCGGTCACAAAGACAAAGCCTCGGCCATTGTCCAGCGCACGTTCGAGGCCCGCGAAGAGCGCATCGGTCTCGACGCAGGTCATGGCAGCAACAGCCGGATCGGTGGTCGTCGTCTTGAGTTCGTTTGCTTCAATCATGTTCAGGAAACCTTGGCACCTGCGGGAAGATAATTAGACGTGAGATCAGGATCATAAAGCACAACCGATGTTCCGCTGCGCTCCATGCGCAAGGGAACATGGGTCATCCCCTTCATAGACTCAAGCACTGGACCGCGCTTGTCTGGTGGCACGAACATCAGAAGGAAGCCCCCGCCGCCTGCACCGAGCAGCTTGCCGCCCAGCGCACCGGCCTGCAACGCCGCCTCATAACGCTCGTCAATCTCAGGATTGGAGACCGACGAATCCAGCGCGCGCTTGTTCATCCACGTCTGGTGCAGGAGTTCACCGAATTCACCAATGTTACAGTTTGGGTCCGTCAGGATCCGCTCCCCTTCACCAACCATGTCATAGATGGCGCGCATTTCCTTCGTACGGTCCGCAAACTTTGCAACCTTGCGCTTTTCGATCTGGTCGGCAAAACGGGTAAAGCCTGTAAAGAACAGCATCATGGAGTCTTCGAGTTCCGCCTTGCGGACACCTGGCAGGTGGATCGGCGTAATATCGTAGTCGCCGTCAGAATTGAAGTCGATACGATTGAGCCCGCCATGGGCGGCGGCGATCTGATCCTGATAACCGACCGTTTCGCCCAAGAGATTTTGCTCGACAAAGATCGCTTCTTTCGCGAGCCTGCGTTTTGAACACAGAAGTTCCTGGTTTCCGTGGAACGCGTGCAACAGCGAAACCGTGAACGAAGAACTGGAGCCGAGACCTGACTTGGACGGAAGGTCGGAGTTGTGAATTATCTCATAGCCCGTTTCGTTGTCCCCGGCATAATGCTTCAGCACTTCACGCACAACAGGATGCTGGATCTCGTTGATTGTGTTCACTTCTTCCAGCATTCCCCATGCGACCCGATAGTTGAAATCGAAAACCGCAGGCAGTCGACGCAGCTGGATATAGATATACTTGTCGATCGAGGTCGACAGTACAGCTCCCTTTTCACCCCGCTCAATCCACGCGGGGTGGTCAGTGCCACCTCCAAAGAAGGATACGCGAAGCGGGCTACGGACGATAATCATGGCTCAGCCCTCAAACGTTTGAGTAGCGTGAGTTCCGGATCATCCGGTAGCCGCGCATCAACTCGGCGATGCCGCGATCAAGCGACCAGTCCGGGCGCCAGCCTGTCGCCTCCACCTTTTCGTTAGAGACGATATAGTCTCGCTTGTCCGGGTCTTCCCCGATTGGCGCCTCCAGATAGACGAAGTTTGGAACGTGCTTCTGGATGGTCTGGCAAAGTTCAATCTTGGAGAGATTGGCATCCGACAGGCCGAGATTGTAAGCCTCTCCGCGCATCGTATCAAAATTCTCGATGGCGTGCTCGAAGCCTTTGACGACATCGCGGATGTGAATGTAGTTGCGCTTGAAGTGACCCTCGAAAATGACAACCGCGCGGTCGGTTACGGCGCGCCAGGTAAAATCGTTGACCAGCAGGTCCAGACGCATTCGCGGTGACATGCCGAACACGGTTGCAAGCCGCAGTGTTACACCATTGCCATTGTTGAGAACTGCCTTCTCGGCCTCCACCTTGGTCACGCCGTACAGAGAGATCGGGTTCAGCGGGGTTTCCTCGGTGCAAAACTTGCCCGACTCACCGATGCCGTAGCCGGAATTGGTGACCGGATAGACGACGATCTGGGACTTCGACGTCCGCTTGACCAGGTCGATGACCGCGTCCTGGTTCAGAGTCTTGGCAGCAATCGGGTCGGCCTTGCAGAGCGGTGCGCCAACCAGAGCAGCAAGCGGGATCAGTACGTCATGCTTTGGCACCAGATCGTCCAGGACACGGTGATCACGCGCGTCGCCGCGGATCGGGGTAAAGCGCTCGTTCGCACAGACCGCCGCTAGTTCAGTGTCACCGCGTTCAAACGTGTCCAACACGGTGACTTCGTGTCCCGCATCGAGCAGCTTCGGGACCATGATCGACCCGATATAACCTGCACCACCTGTAATCAGAATTTTCATTTCGTCCTCAACTCCGTCCCTATTCGCGCATGACGCGCGCTGCGCTCGCCCGATGCAACTCTCGGACCATACGACGCTGCACTGAAACGCTGATTATGTGGCAAATTCGCCCTTCGTCACGCACCATACATCTATGGCGGGTGTATACGGGAGAGGCGTCCACGTCACCTGTCCACGTATGGGAAAAAAGTCCGCACCACAATAGTCGGACCTGCAGGGGTAAGACGCCCATAATCCAGCAATATTTCCGTCCCGGCGATCCGCAAGCCACGCGCTCGTTCCGAGCACAACGCGGCCATCGGATCGACGAAGCAAACGCCTGCCCGCGCGGCGATTGTCGCACGCAATGCATTCATCGGCATGCAAGCCGGCAATGGCCGCACCGCCAACCAGCAGGAACCAGACAGAAGGCAGGATTTCGACACAAGCCAGCAGGAACACCAGAGCGACCATCCATTGCCGATCGTCGGTCGCGAAGCCGATCACCTTAGTCGCAAATTTTCAATCACACTGTGTCCGGTCGCTGCGGTGTGGTTCAGGCGGGCGACCTCGGGGCGTTTGCGTGAACCTGGCGCTCGATCCAATCATAGGTCTTCTCGAGGCCCGCGATCAGGGGCTGGCTCGGAGCCCAGTCTAGTTCCTGACGGATCAGCGAGTTTTCCGAATTGCGCCCGCGCACGCCCGTCGGGCCGGGAATATTGTTGCGGATGATCGTCTTGCCGGCAATCTTGGCAATCATGTCGGACAGCTGGTTGATCGTCACCATCTCATCCGAACCGATATTCAATGGCTCGGTTACGTCAGACCGCGTCAGGCGCACCGTGCCTTCGACGCATTCGTCGACATACAGGAACGAGCGCGTCTGCAGGCCATCTCCCCATATCTCGATCGCGTCACCGGATTTCGCCTTGGCGATCTTGCGGCACAGCGCAGCCGGCGCTTTCTCGCGGCCACCATCCCAGGTGCCCTGCGGACCAAATATATTGTGGTAGCGGGCAACGCGTGATTCCATGCCGCGGCAGCGTGCATAAGTGAGGTACAGGCGTTCGGAGAATAGTTTCTCCCAGCCATATTCGCTGTCGGGGGCGGCCGGATAGGCCGAGTCTTCACGGCAGTTCGGATTGTCCGGGTCCTCCTGATTGTAGGCCGGGTACATGCAGGCCGACGAGGAGTAGAAAATCCGCTTGCAGTTTCGTTTGTAGGCCGCATCCAGGACGTTCAGGTTGATCGTCGCCGAATTGTGCATCACGTCGGCATCATTGTCGCCTGTGAAGATATAGCCGGCGCCGCCCATGTCGGCGGCCAGCTGGTAGATCTCGTCGAACTTGCGGTCCAGAACTTCGCGCACAAGGGACGGGTCACGCAAGTCGCCCATGACAAAGTCATCGGCCTCGGTCTCAGTGAACTCGTTCTTCTTCAGGTCAACACCCCGGACCCAATAACCCTCGCGCTTTAACCGTCGGACCAGATGCCCCCCAATAAAACCACCCGCACCGCAAACCAAAACCGACTTCATCACTTCATACCCTATGCAAATCGCCTATTCGGCTCACCCACTTGCAAGTGACGTACCAGCCGAACCACCTAACCTTTGTCCTTTACCAGAAAGACTATTGCTTTCACAAACCTCGCCAAAAGAACTCAAAAAATTAGGTTGAATTACTGAAGCCCCAGGCATGGCGCGTCGCAAGCGCCGCGGCTTCCGGGGGACAGGGAAATACCCCGAGCAATTGCCGAGAGTGAACGGCCCGCCGCAGGTGTTCCGCCCAATGTCTTGTTACCGGTTGCTTGGCTCAGGAGCGAGCGAAGTGCGTCAAATAGTATTTTTTTCTATTAATTACAGTCAGTTAAACTTTCTATAGTTTGCGAAATTGGCCCAAAACGCCCCCAAAACCTGCCCAAATGGATGTCGGGGGAATACTTCCAATCCGTTCCCATCGCCGCCTTGGCAAGAAAAGCGATGTGGCGCCATACGAAACCCAGCAGATCGACACTGCCGAAGCAGAGCTCATCAAGCTCGTCGTCTCGCGCGCTGTCGAACCTGAGCGCCTGCATCTGATGCCGCAATTGCCCAACGATGCCACGCCGCCAGTGTTTGACCTCGATACCGATCAAAGCGACGATCACTTCTTCGAAGACCTGAAGGTAGATTTCGACAACGCCATCGACATGCCAAAGCGCTGGAGGAGAATGAGACGAACAAGTCAATTGCACGCAAGCTGATCGATATCGATACACAGCCATCGCTTCGGATCGATCGGGCCGGGAAAATTCTCAGGTCCAGCACACCCGCGACTGGTTCGTTGGCATGGCAATCTGGGTAATCGCCGTCTGGGTGAACCAGGAGGCGTTGTCGCCCGGTTACAGGATCAGCTCCGGCAGACAGGTCCGGACCTTTAGTGAGCAGGCCAGCGTCTTTTGCCACATCATCAAGCCAGGCTGGATGATGTGGGGTAGAGTCCTGAAGTAGCGGATCGGACCCCCGGGTTTTTTAGAGGCTCAACACCAGGATCGATCAGCTCAAGGTCGGTTCCCCTGACAATGACCCGACACGGGCTTTATCCTACCGCCTTCATCTGCACTTGTGTGGCTCTTGTGCCGCCAACACCATAGAGGTTCACCTTAAGACTGGACATGGCATTCACAAGTGCGTTCGGCGCGTAGACCACTTTGCCAACAGGGGCGATGTTCGGGAAGCGCTCAAAAATGCGCTCATAGGACAGCCGTAATTGCATCTGAGCGATGCGTGCTCCGAGGCACTTGTGGACGCCATGACCGAAAGCGAGATGCTTGTCGACATTATCGCGCATCATGTCGAATACATCCGGGTTAGGGAAAATCTCCGGGTCGCGGTTTGCCGCGCCGTACCACATGGCTACCTTCTCATCCTTGGCGATTTTTTGACCGTTAAGTTCAAAGTCCTGAAGGGCCGTGCGGCGCATATGCTTTACCGGAGAGACCATGCGCAGTGCCTCCTGAGACATGCGCGGGATAAGTGACGGGTCATCCAGCACCATCTGGCGCTGGTCAGGAAACGTTGTCATCAGTTCGATCGTGCCTGTCAGGGAGTTGCGGGTCGTATCGTTCCCGGCAAAAATGATCAGCAGCCAGGAGCCATCGAGATATTCCTGGCTCAACTCTTCACCTTCTAGTTTCGATTGCGCGATTAACGTGAGCAGGTCTTCGCGCGGATTGGCACGACGGTCAGCCATCACGCGTTCCCCATAGGCGAACATCTCGTTCACCGTCTTGTAGAATTTCAATGGAAACAGCGGCTCTCTCAGGAACACCTGGAGCGGATTCGACAAGTATTGGGAAGCCATCTCCAGATAGTGCATCCAGTATACGATTTTGGGTCGGTCAGCTTCATCCACGCCCAGCATTTCGCAGAGCGTGAAGAGCGGCACTTGCTCGGAGAACAGTTTTACAAAGTCCAGTTCCGGACCCTTGCGTTCCATCTCATCGAGAAGCTGGTCAATCTTCTGGCTTAAACGATCACGGATTTTGGCCACATAGGCTGGAACGAAGAAATCCTTCTGCTGGATGCGCATCTCCATATGATGCGGCGCGTCGAAATTGATGAGCGAGTTGAAAGCCGCAGGGATCAACTTTTTCGGGCGCCATTGGTCACGTGGCATCACAGCAAGATTGATACTGCCACGTTGGGACGAAAAGACCTCCGGGGCGAGCTCGACAGTTTTGACGTCCTCGTATCGGCTGACAGACCAAAAACCGGAAAACTTCTTTTGACCCGGGGACCATAGGATTGGTGCCTCCTCGCGCATACGCTTGTAGAAGGCGTGCGGGTGGCCAGAAGTCCATGAGGCTGGATTGGCAAGGTCAAATCCGCCCAGCATCGGATAAACGCCTTGATAGGTTGGGTTCATTTGCCCGCTATCAACAAGGATTTCGTCACTGATAAGCTGCATGGTCGATCCTCATTCGTTTGATTGGCTTGGCTATCAGATATTATTCAAGCTTGAAATCTTCTCGCAAGGTCACCCTGCGACGACGCAGCCACGATCTGCTCAGTTGAATAGTGCTTGTTCCTCACCGGCTTCCTCCTTTTAGGAAATCCGCTGGAAAACTAACACACTTTCCGGACCACTTTCACCAGATCACGTCACTTCCACGCAGCAGCGAGCATGCGCCTAAACTCCCATAGTAAGGCGGTGTGTAAGCAATGTCGTTTTTCTCGCGGGCTGGCTGCCGATCGTCGGTCTTGCCATGATTGCATCCGGACTCGAGTTGATCATCGGACATGTTTGCCCGATGGCCTTTTCGGTGCTTGCGCAATGCTACCTTGCTCTCATTCTTGCGATTCTGATTGGCGGCGTGTGGGCATCAGGCTTGGTCCGTCTTCGCAGTTCAAGAACAGGCCTGGGGACGCGCTTATGAAACTGGTTCAACTTTTATTCGTATGTGCCTTCATCGCCGGTTGCACGGGCACCTATCTCGCAGCCATTGCCCCGAACGCCTGGGAACTTTCCGGTCGGGTCCCTTCAAAGGGCGACAAGCCACTTCTCCATGAAAACGCAGAGATGCTCTCCGTTACAAACAGAAATCGCGTGGACAATTCGAGCGGCTATGGCGACGACCGGTCGAGTTCGATGGCTTTCGGGCACGTCACCGTTGAAGCCGCCAACATGAGTTCGCAGGAATATGCCGGCTACATGACGGGGCATGCGAATGACAATGTGCGTCCCATCTGCGCCCACGCACGCATTGCAGAAGCCGTTCGATTTCCGGGCACTCCACTTGCCTTCGCGATAGACAAGGGCGTCCTCACCCGCGACAGACCCGCTGTCGCGGCATACAAGCACGCCGGCGCCCAGTTGCGGAACGAACTGACTCGCGAACTTGCGGAGCGCGGAACGGGAAAGGTTGTGCTCTTCGTGCAAGGCTTCAATAGCAGCTTTGAAGATAGCGCAATCAACCTGTTTGAACTTTGGTCCGCATTCGGAAGGGCCGGATTTCCTCCGCTCTTCAGCTGGCCTGTCGGAGGACACAAGGTGCTTGGCTATCTTGGTGAAACCCAGAACGGCGATTTTTCGGTCTACCATCTGAAGGAGACCCTGCGGCTCATTGCTGCAACAGAGGCTGTCGACGAAGTCGTGGTCATCGCACACAGTCATGGCGCCTCGGTTGTCACGTCAGCCTTGAGGGAGTTACTGATCGAGTCCCGCGGGGCAGGCCTATCGATGCGCGACACGTATCGGATCGAAACCCTGATACTGACCGCTCCGGACATTGATCTGGGTGTCATGGAGCAGCGCCTCGTCGCCGAAACGTTCGGGATCGGACTCGGGCAGATAAACGTTTATCTATACCCGGACGATAACGCTCTTGGTGTCGCACGCTGGCTGTTTGGATCGCTCAGGTTTGGAGCGGCCCGGCCCGAACAAATGTCTCGGGAATCGCGCGCTGTGTTTCAGGGCGTGAAGCCAGTCTACCTTATCCTCGTGCAAGACGCTGGCGAATACGACCGGCATAACTATTTTCGACGCCACCCAGTCGTGCTGTCGGATATTGCGATCACGATACGCACCGGCGCCAGGCCGGCTGACCCGGAGCGACCGCTCGAGCACCTCGATCTCAATTTCCAGAGCATCGACAAGACCTACACTCCCTCCTGCTTTGGCTCGTCAAACAGGTCCGGCCAATGAAAATCACCCTTCCCCCAGCCCCACCCGGGCTGTCATGATGCGTCCTGCAGCGTCAGGATAATGCGCCGACTCCCGCGTGGTTCTTCGATGATCTGAACCGAGCTCGCACCGCCATAGCCCCCTCCAGACACACTCAGTACCATAATACCGCGTCGATTGCTGACTTCCTCAACCTGAATATCCGTGTCGAGTCCCCACTGCACAATGGTATCTCGGATTTCTGCCTGCAAGGTCATCGTCCGAGCCTGTAGCTGATGAGCGGGCGGAACCGACCCAACGTCGGTCTTGCTATAAATACGACGGTCATGCGGTAGGGGAAAGTGCCTCGGCAACCAGTCAGGCGCTGACACGTCCGCCCGACCGAGCAGGCGATCGGTCTCCGCATCGGTGCCCGTTTTGACCGTTGAGCGGTCGCTGCGGTCTGATGCGGACTCTTTTGAATCGGGCAACGCGCTGCCGGAACAGGCTCCCGTCAGGACGATGCCCGCCAGCAGCACAGCTATGGTTGCTCTTGAAGGCCAATGTATCATGCCCAACCCTTTCGCGGTCTGGCGCGCTCAACGCACCGTTCACTATTGGAAACGCAAGCCCGGGCCTGTTTCCGCCACCGTTCACGCACAGGGTGCGAAATACCAAAGTGATGACAAGGCAGCCTGGGTCCCTGCAGCTGACCGGTTCGATGGCGGAGAAACTGTGTGAAATGCGTTTGATTCCGTGGGCCCGTCTGCGGCTTGTAGAAGAGGAAATCATCATGACAAAATCAGTAGTCGATCGCCGTTTTTTGCTTGCGGCCTTAGCAATTGGCGCCCTGGGCAGCATGCAGGCATGTGTGGCCGTTGCAGGAGCTATGACTGAATCTGGTGTTTGAGCGGTTTGAAGGTTGGCGGCGTATCTGGTTGTTTTGTTGTTGTGAGACAGCAACCCAACCCAAGGAGATACACCACCATGGAAACGAGTAACATTGTTGATTTTGCGCGTCGAG
>NZ_JBDNGN010000023.1:0-5949 GCF_041689225.1 Hyphomonas sp.
CGACATGATGTCAGAAAACGAGGGCGCTTCGCTTGTTGTTGCACGCGCATCTGGCGACAAGGGAACCATCAGCGCGGTAACCAAGCAGGCGCAGGAGCGGGCGACAACCTCAGCAAAAGAGATGTTGCAGTCAGGATCTGCGCCCCAAGCTGTGTGGGACAAAACTGGCGTTGTCCCTATTACCTATGAAGGCAAAACGCTTCTGGTGCACTCCAAGGACGGACCCGATCAGGTTTACCGCGAGTTCTACCAGAACATTGACAAGCCCCTTCTGAAGCGCCCGGACTGGATGCGCGGTTTCAGGAGCAAGGCCGACACTGATGCCGCTGCCAAGTATCGCGCCGAGATGGACGCCATCAATCCACCGCTGGAATTGAGCAAGGACGCCATCGTCAAGCCGGGCCGTCCGGTTCGCGAAGTTAATGGAAGGTGGGTCAAAGGCCCTGATGGGGGGGTGCGGTTTGAGAAGGCCAAAGGCAAGGGCGGAGTAGGCAACGCCGCTGACACGCTGTTAGGCCTCTCCGCGCCTGCTGCGGCTATGGGGCTGACAAAGACGCTGGCAGACCGTGAGAACGCGCCACAGGGCATCACTGAGAAGCAAGTCGGCAATGCCCTCGCTAAAGCGTCTGACTACACCAACACCAAAGCAGAGCAGGCAGGCAACGCTCTAGCCCAGCGGCTGCGCACGGCAGAACTACCCAAGCGCCCGATTGACCTGCTCAAAGAGTCGGAAATGAAGCGCAACCGCAAGGGCCAGTTCGTCCGCGATATGGAGACCAAGCGCAAGAATGACGAGCTATGGCGCAGGCACGGATATACGGGCTATCAGGGCCGCAAAATGACGCCAGAGGAAGCCCGCGCCGCTAAAGGCCCGGTTCGCGTTGATGAGGCCCCGCCAAGCCTGAAACCTGTTCCTGCTGGCATCTTGACTCCGCCAAGCACGCTCCGCCCATTCAGCCCCGGAGAGCGAAGGGAAAACGCGGATGGGACGTATTCGACAGAAATCACGACTACATGGCAGGAGCCTGATGGGTCATGGGTCAATGTGCCATCGCTCTGGATGGGGCCGAATGGAAAACCAAAGCAGTTTGACGAAAGCGACGAAGAGGGCATTCTTGGCGCAATGCGCGAGCACGAGCGCAAGAACGGCAAATCATTCCAGCGGTTCAAATCACTTGAAGATGCAGAAACATCTGCCCGATCAAGGTCCAAGCAGGGCGGGGCGGGCGCGGGAGCGAGAGTCAATCCAAAGCCTGTGCCCAATGCACTGGCAGGCCCGCCGCTATGACGCGTAACAGCCAAGGCCAGTTTGTCCGGCCCATGACGAACCGGGAACGTCAGGAAGCTGCACGATGAACACCCCATCCCTGTTTCGCTACCAGGCCATCGGCCACAAAGGCCCCGTCTCCGCCAATATCGCGTTTCGGCAGGGCAGGGCACCGGCTGTGATCTACTACGACCCTGATCTACGCACCCCAGCCCGCAACCCTGCGCCAACCGATAGCATGGGCAGGGTGAACCTCTACATGAACGCAGGCGAGTCCTATGAGGTCACGGTTCGGTTTCCAGATGGCACGACTGACCAGTTTATGCACACGGCGATTCCTATTGGCGCAACAGAGATTATCCGTGAACCCGCACCGGACGCTATCACGGTCGAAAGAGTCGTTCATCAGGACAGCCCCGAGACATTGGCCGAACTGGAGCGCTTGCGCGGTATCGAGAAAGAACACGCGCGGGCTGCGCTCATGGCAGGGCTGGCAAAGCTCGAAGACGCCAAGGAGCGAATGGACGCCAGAGCACCTGACGCGGCTGTGGTCGAAACGCTGGTAGAGCACGGGCTTTCCATCTCTGACACGTATGAGCGGGTGAGTGATATCCTGGTGCCCAAATATGCGCACGCCAAAAATGCGGCCGAGTATGCGCGCCAGAACGGCTCATACGAGGGCAAGGGCGTCATCTATTGGGAGGAGAAAGCCGAGCGCTACGGCGGGTCTCTGAAGTGGAACCGTGGGCGGATGGCTGAGACCGTATAAGGGGCTGGGGCATGGATGATTTACCAACGCGGGTAACGCTGGTCGAGCGCACAATGATTTCTCGCGAGGCTCTTGTGGACCGTGAAGAAAAACTGCTTTCGCGATTTGAAGAACTCCTGAAGCGGGATCGGCAGCAGGCATCCGAAGAGCGCCGTCATGAGTTCAAAATGTACGGCCATGAGACCGGCGAACAGCTTCGAACATGGTCTGCAAAAATTCACATGGAACGCGACGAAATCCTTGAAAAGCGCGACGCAGCAGATCGCGCCAAGGAAGACGCCGCAAAAGACAAGTCATCAACACAATCACCCCTGCGCACATGGCTATCCGCAAATTGGATATGGGTCGCCTGCGTCGGCATCCTGGTTGTGGTGCTGAGACCTGATCTGGCCACCGCCGTTGTCCGGCTGGTGATGTAGCTCAAAAAGCTGGGAAATCACATGGATAAGCATAATGTCGCCAACGGTTTCCGCTGGGCTCGCGACGAGGCGGGCGCATTCCTGTCCACGTTCTGGATGATCCTAGCACTGTATGGGCTGGGCATGTGGCTAGTCTGGTCGTTTTTCCAGATCGATGCGCAGTTTAGTCGCCCGCTGGCAGGCGATATTATCCCACCTGAAGTGACGCAACATCTAGCATGGGCCGTGCGCGGGTTCTCTATAATCGTGGGCATGGCCATAATCTGGTGTCACCGCCACGAGATGCCCAAATTCCGCAACCTGCTGGCCGTTCTGGGTGCCATCGCAGCAGTGCTATTGTTCCTGCATGCCTACGGCGTCGCGGCGAAAATAATGAAGGGCCAGTACGCTAATGCGGACGTTATCACTGAGGTTCTGGACGTTAACACGTTCGGCGTCTCTGAGCAGATCACGACCCTACAGGGCGCCAAGGCCGAATGGCGGGCAGACACGGCCCGTGTGGTTGAGTCGAACCAGGCGGCCATCGAGAACATAACCAGCGATGGCATCAATAACGATGATCAGGCTGACGCGTTCCGGGCTGCCAACACTGCCGCACAATCACGCCTGAGCGCAAAAATCGATGAGGCCGACGCCAAAATTGAGGCATTGCAGGCCGCTTCGCTGGTGACAAAGCAGACCGCGATGACAGACGCCAAGATGGTCGATGCGTTCAACCCGCTGTTCGTGCTCATGGCCCGCGTCAGCTCGTGGACGTGGAACCCTGATATTGAGCCGCCTCTGACTGACCAGTTTGTGAGTGGTATACTGTTTTTCACGCTGTTTTTCGGCTTCGGTGAAATGCTGATGATGACGCTCTTCACGGTCGCATTTGCCATGCTTTTGGTAGCGCGTGAGGAGGCCCTGGAACGCAGGTCACGGGCTAAATATTCCGGCGCTGTGCCTGACGGAATGGTCGATATCCGTATGACTGAGGCCGAATGGCAGGCGTATGAGGATGCCCTAGCTTCCAATAGTCCGCCGCCGCCTTCAGACGACTCTCTGCTACTGTTGGGACAAGAAGGATACTGGATCGAGCGTATCGCCAAAGCGCTCAAAACGCGAATGCGCAGCCCGACCTCTGAGGGCATGTTTAACACCTATTTTTCGGGCATAGGCAGCGTCCACGAATTGCGGGCGCATCTATCCCTGATGTTGAAGCGCGGCGCTCTATCGCAGGATCATTTTGATTTCATCACGCGGGAAGGAAAATACTTGGCGCCCGAGCATGTGACTAACGGCGAAGACCACTCAGAAGGGGGCAAGGACGATGTTGACGACAGCAGCGCTAATCAACTTCCTGCAATCTGACTCTGTAGAGTCATTTCGGGAAAAAGCTTATGACGACAAGCAGCCTCACCTGGATCTTAACCCCGGTGACGAGCACCTTGTCAAAGGCCGGGTTACGTACGGATCAGGTTTTACGCGCAGGCCCGACGAAACCCCCGTGCAACTGGGCAACACCATAACGCGCCAGGAAAATTTTGACCGACTGCATCGATACATCCGCGAAGAGGTCGAGCCTGTCATTGAGAACCTGATCCACATTCCATTGTGGCCCAGCGCCTATAACGCGATCGGTTCCGTTATTTTCAATTTTGGGGCTGAGGAGGTCTCGAAATGGCGTTTATGGGGGCGAATAAACTCAGGGGACACGCCTGAAAACATCGCCCTAGAGTGGATGGATGGAACCACAACTTCTGACGGTGAGCCCATGCTTGGCTTGCATCGTCGACGCATCATGGAAGTCCTGATGTTTTTTGGCATGGACCCGGCGCCTGGCGCAAACGTCACATGGACCAACAAGGTCATGGATGTGCTGATTCGCTTGGGATGGGACGGCAAGATGCCGAAACCTGCCGTGGTTATCGAGCCGCCCAAACCCGAACCCGTGTTGAGTGCCCCAACCCTTAAACCGGAGCCTGAACCAATGCCTCGCACCATCACGTTACCAGACGAATGGGACAAGATGCCAGCCGCCCAACAAACCGCATGGCTCAACACTGGCGAGTTTATCGCGCTGGGTGGCAAGGTGGGCGAGCCGATCAAGGCCGCTCCGCTGCCGGATGCTGCGAAAGCGCCCCTGACGGTAACGAAAAAGGTGATCGAGACGCCTAAGCTTGTGGATGCATCTAGGCCTAAGCCGATGGAAACCAGCCAGACGTTCAAGGGCCTGTCCAAGCAAGATAGCGGCCGTGAAACTGCGCTCATCGGTGGTGGTCTGGCGACGGTAACAATGGCCGCGCCTGCGGCCAAGGAGCTGACCGGCTTTTTCAAAGCATATGACATGCAGACCATCCTGATCGCTGGCGGTACATTCGCTGGCATCCTGCTCATCATTGGCGGGTGGCGCTGGTGGGCCGGGCGCATGATTGCTTACGAGGGTAGGCAAAAAGCAGAGCAGCCGAAAGTGTAACCATGCCCCTAGGATACCCGTTTTATCTTTGGCTGAAGAACAACCCAGCCGCGCAATGGGCGCTAGGCATCGGCGCGGCCATCATGGGCTTTTTTCTTTGGCTCGCCCTGCACGATAGGCGCGTCCGAAAAGGCGCCAACGCCAAGGCCGTCAAGAAGGCCGAGAAAACCGCAACCAAGGAACTGGCAAAGCTAGAGGAGCAAGCCGATGAACGTATTGAGAAATCCCGCGAAATTGCTGACGCTGTTGATGACAACGTGTATTCTGACGGCGTGTCAGACGACACCGGACGCTTCCTATTCAGTGACTAAGGAAGCCATGGAAAGCGCCGTTCGGATCGAGCATAAAACTCTCTGCGAAATTACGCGGCCCGTGGAACTCAGCCGAGCCGCCTTTGATGGAAGTCCTCTTGAGGCGCGGTTGAAAATGCGCAAGGATGCGGAAAAGTGGGCTGCCGAATGCGCTGGTAGTGTCTGATGGCCGTTCAGGTAACCAGACCCGCCCCTAAGCGCCGGGCATCCCCGCCCCGTCAGCCAAAAATCAGAAAGCAGGGGTTCCGGCCATTCCGGGATCGGGCATTCGCTCGGATCGCATTGATTCGGGGTGAGACGTTTACCCAGCAATACTACGCCTGCCTCGTGCTCGCCCTGTTCATTGGTCTCTCAGCCATCCTCGCCATTCGCGCCGTCTATGAGGTGGATATGGCTGTCGGGCAGTACAGGACGGGCGGCGATATATTGACATTCTGCATTGCCGGTCCGCCACACCTGGAACTCACGGGACGCTGCAATTCCGTGAACTGTCTAGAGGCCAAGGCATCCTTGATCTACGATGCGCGCGGATTGCAGGACATATACGACAATAACTGCACTGTGCCTGCGGAAGCCCCGCGCAGCTAGCCCTGATCTCGCCACGATTTTACACTATGTAGAGTTTGCGAAGCGTCCAGCTGCCCAGCCCCGGACGCCTAGCATGGCCCGTCAGCATTTCGCCCTTGGTGGAGAGCTGGCGGGCTTTTTTGTTTATGCCCAAGACACGC
>NZ_JBDNGN010000024.1:0-4707 GCF_041689225.1 Hyphomonas sp.
CGCATCTCGCTGTCGGCATTTTCGTCCACATAAAACACGTAATGGTGAAGCAGGGTCGCGCGCACCGTGGCCGTGTCCTCGTGCGAGAGGATCAGCAGCGGGTAGGCCGCGATGGTGGTTCCGGGCGCAATGGCGCGGGCTGCGAACAGTCCGCGACCATGGAAGGGGGAGACTTTTACCTCGACGAACGAAGCCTGCGATGTGTCGGACATGTGGCCGTACCTAGCACAGCTGGAACCGAGCGCTATTCCGATTCTTCTGCCGCGGCTGGCGCCTCGGCTTTCCGGTTCCATTTGTGGAGCGATTTGACCCGGCAGCGCTGAACGCCGAAGCCGGAATCGTCATGGAAGCCGGCGATGGAATCTGAAGCGATGATGTGATCACCCCGCGTGAGGCAGCTGGTCGTCGCGTCGACGGCGAGTTGCTGGGCCTGGTCGAGAATGAAACAGTTGCCATAGACTTCAACGAGGTAATCTTCGGGGCCTTTCGAGATCACGACCGTGTCGTCGGTTGCGTCATGGAAGCCCGAAATGCTGGACGCGAAGCAGATTCTGTCGACCTCTTCGCCAAGGCGAGCATCGTTGGCGAATTGGGCCACGCCTTTGGGTTTGGCGTCGGTCGGGGCCTGACTGGCGCAGGCGGCAAGGAGGAAAGAGGAGACAGCAAGAAGGGCGAGGCGCATAGGAAGTCCTTAGCGGGTTGCTGACCAGCGAGGCGGACCAAACTGGACAAATGTTCCGATTGCAAATGATGCGCCGCAAGCCGGAAACTGACAAGCGCGGTCACAGAGACTTGAACTTTCCCCTCAAGCCGTCATAGCAGGAGGGCAGATTTCTTCACGGGATTTCCTATGACTGACTTGACCAAACTAACCCTCGCAGCAGCGCTTGATGGCCTGAAAGCCAAACAGTTTTCGTCGCGCGAGATCACCCAAGACTTCGTGAGCGCCATCGAGGGCGCCCGGGTCCTGAACGCCTTTGTCGTGGAAACGCCGGAGAAGGCACTGGCCATGGCCGATGCCTCGGATGCCAAACTGGCCAAGGGCACGGGCGGCAGGCTGGAAGGCGCGCCGCTGGGCATCAAGGACCTCTATTGCACCAAGGGCGTGCGCACGACGGCCTGCAGCGGGATTCTCGGTGAATTCACGCCGACCTATGAATCCACCGTCACGCAGAACCTGTGGAATGAAGGCGCGGTCATGTTGGGCAAGCTCAACATGGACGAATTCGCCATGGGCTCGTCGAACGAGACGTCCAAATTTGGCAACGTGATCAACCCGTGGCGCCGGGACGGCGACAATCAGGGCCTGACGCCGGGTGGCTCGTCGGGCGGCTCGGCAGCGTCAGTGGCCGCAGACCTCTGCCTTGCCGCGACAGCCTCTGACACGGGTGGCTCGATCCGCCAGCCTGCGGCCTTCACGGGCACTGTGGGCATCAAGCCAACTTATGGCCGGGCCAGCCGTTATGGCATGGTGGCGTTCGCCTCCTCGCTCGACCAGGCCGGACCGATTGCCAAGACCGTCGAAGACAGCGCCATCCTTCTGGAAGTGATGTGCAGCCATGACGCCAAGGATTCGACCTCGCTGGACGTGGCGACGCCCGACTGGCGCAGCGACGTGACCAAGGGCGTCAAAGACATGCGGATCGGCATTCCCAAGGAATACCGGCTCGATGGCCTGTCGGACGAGATGAATGCGCTGTGGGACCAAGGCATTGCGTGGCTGAAGGCCGCTGGCGCGGAGATTGTCGAGATCAGCCTGCCGCACACGAAATACGCGCTGCCAGCCTATTACATTGTGGCTCCTGCGGAGGCTTCGTCGAACCTCGCGCGCTATGATGGCATGCGCTATGGCGCACGGGTCGAGGGCAACAATCTGGCGCAGACCTATGAAGGCACGCGGGCCAGCGGCTTTGGCAAGGAAGTGCAGCGGCGCCTGCTGATTGGCACCTATGTGCTCTCCAGCGGTTATTACGACGCCTATTACCTGCGCGCGCAGAAGGTGCGGACCAAGATCCTCAACGATTTTGTCGATGCCTTCGAAAGCTGTGACGCCGTGCTGACGCCGACCTGCCCGTCGCCCGCCTTTGCCTTTGGCGAAAAGAGCGGCGACCCGGTGGAAATGTACCTCAACGACGTGTTCACGGTGACGGCGAACCTTGCCGGCCTGCCGGGCATTTCCGTTCCGGCTGGCCTGTCAAAAAGCGGCCTGCCGCTGGGCTTGCAGGTGATCGGCAAGGCGCTGGACGAGACCGCCTGTTTCCGCGTTGGCGGCGAGCTGGAACGTGCAGCCGGCTTCGTGACGAAGCCGGGCCGCTGGTGGTAGGTTCGCGCGCATGACACGCTTCTTTGCTCTTTTCGGCATGATGCTCATCATCTGTCTTGCCCTGATGTGGGGGATGATGGTGCAGAACGGGTATGACCTGTTCGCGCCGGAAATGCGCGTGATGCTGCTCGTCGCCTTCATGGTGGCGGCCTATGTGGCGTTCCGGATTTCGCGAATCCTGCAGCGGCGCGCCGAGCGGCGTCACGACGGATCGCCGCTGAAAGGCGCGCAGAAATCGAAACTGTCCGGACTGTTCAACGGCAAGAGCGAGGCGCACCAGGCGCGCGAGGCGCGGGTTGCCGCGCGGCGCAAGAAACTGGTCGCCGAAGGCAAACTTGAGGCAGAGGCGGCCGAGGCGCCCGAACCGGTAATTGAACCCACAACGGAAGGCGAAATACCGACGCGCGTGCCGCAGTCGGCTTCGGTTGCAGACCGCATGGCGGCGCGGCGCGAGCGCTACAAGCGCGCCAAGGAAGAAGGCAAAATATGAGCCCGCTTTCCCAACCCGCATTCCCGGCGTATGCCGCGATCTCTCTCAATTCGAGACCTGCACATTAACCGCATGAGACCCCGGCGTACGCCGGGGAGACGGACCTGAGGCTGACACGATGACCACACGCACACCCTACATACTCAAAGGCGATACCGGCGACTGGGAAGTCGTCATGGGGCTGGAGATCCACGCGCAGGTGGCCTCCAATGCCAAGCTGTTCTCGGGCGCCTCGACGGCGTTCGGCGCGGACCCGAACTGCAATGTCTCGCTGGTCGATGCGGCGATGCCGGGCATGCTGCCGGTGATCAACCGGAAATGCGTGGAACAGGCCGTGCGCACGGGCCTTGGCCTGAAGGCCGAGATCAATCTCTACAGCCGCTTCGACCGGAAGAACTATTTCTACCCCGACTTGCCGCAGGGCTACCAGATCAGCCAGTTCGCGCACCCGATTGTCGGCGAAGGCGAGATCGACGTGGACGTGGAGCCGGCGCATGGCGGCGAGGCCTACAGTTTCACCTGCCGGATCGAGCGGCTTCACCTTGAGCAGGATGCCGGCAAGTCGATCCACGACATGGACCCGAACTCGACCTATGTGGACCTCAACCGGTCCGGCGTCGCGCTGATGGAAATCGTGTCGAAGCCGGACGTGCGCTCGCCGGCCGAGGCCGCGGCCTATGTCAAGAAAATCCGCGCCATCGTGATCGCGCTCGGCACCTGTGACGGCGACATGGACAAGGGCAATTTGCGCGCCGACGTGAACGTGTCTGTCTGCCGTCCCGGCCAGTACGAGAAATTCCGCGAGGCGGATGATTTCAGCCATCTCGGCACACGCTGCGAGCTGAAGAACATGAACTCGTTCCGCTTCATCCAGCAGGCCATCGAATACGAAGCGCGCCGCCAGATCGAGATCATCGAGGGCGGCGGCAGGGTTGACCAGGAGACGCGTCTGTTCGACCCGGTCAAGGTCGAGACCCGCTCGATGCGCTCGAAGGAAGACGCGCATGATTACCGCTATTTCCCGGACCCTGACCTGCTGCCGCTCGAAATCGAGCAGGCCTGGATCGACGAGATCAAGGCGACTTTGCCCGAATTGCCGGACCAGAAACGCGCGCGGTTTGAATCCGAGTACGGTATTTCGCACTATGATGCGGGCGTGCTGATCGCGGACGCGGAGAAGGCCGAGTATTTCGAGGCCGTGGCCACGGGGCGCGACGCGAAACTCGCCGCCAACTGGGTGACGCAGGAACTGTTCGGCTATCTCAACAAGGAAGGTCTGGAGCTGGCTGACAGCCCGGTTTCAGCCGAGGCGCTGGGCGGCCTGATCGCGATGATCAGCGACGAGACGATCAGCGGCAAGATCGCCAAGGACGTGTTCGCGCGCATGATTGCGGGCGAGGGCGAGGCGGCGGCGATTGTCGAAAAGAACGGCCTGAAACAGGTGACGGATACGGGCGCGATCGAGAAGGTGGTCGACGAGATCATCGCGGCCAATCCGGAACAGGTCGAGAAGGTGAAAGACAAGCCGCAGACGCTCGGCTGGTTCGTCGGTCAGGTGATGAAAGCCTCGGGCGGCAAGGCCAACCCGAAAGCCGTCAACGAAATTCTGAAGGCGAAGCTGGGGCTTTAGGGTCCCGCCGCCCCTTCGGGGCACTTCGCCCGCAAGCAGGCGAGGATAACAACACTCCATCTTCATCCTCCCCTGATTGCGGGGGAGGTGGCAGCCGGCGCAGCCGACTGCCGAAGGGGGGCGCTAGAGCTTCGCCCGAATCCGCGCCGCCAGTTTTTCCAGATCGCCCATGTCTGCCATGCCGCCGCTGCCATGCCGGCCGAGGGCCTTGCCTTCGGAGCGGGGGATGATGTGGACGTGGAGGTGATAGACGGTCTGGCCGGC
>NZ_JBDNGN010000025.1:0-29239 GCF_041689225.1 Hyphomonas sp.
CTGGGTCTCGATGAGTGGACCGGCCTGGAGGCCTGAAGCCTGCATTGAACGGGGGTCTGTTGGCACTCGGCTTGCGTTACCGCAGGACGGGTATTTTCAGGGCTGCAAGGACGGCTGCATCGCGCTCGAGCATGGTTTCGCCCAGCGCGATGTGGCCGTCACTGGCGACATAGATGGTGAGCGCATCGGTCACGCTTTCGGCTTCCACGAGGGAGCGTGGCGGGTCGACCTCCACCGGCTCGACCTCGCGGATGGCGCCGGCGACGAGGAAGAAGATGAGCAACAGGAACACGATGTTGATGAGCGGCATGATGCGATCATCGATGCTGGCGAGTTCGGACGCTGCTAGGCGGGCTGAGAGTTTCATTGCATGCCCTCCGGCCCCTTCAGGGCGATAGACCGTGCGCCGGACGCTTTCAGCGCGTCCATGACGGGACGCATGTTTCAAGGCCGATACCGGCGGCGACCGTCAGGCTGACCGGGTCTCCGGTTGCGAGCCGGGTGTGAAGGATCGCGTCAATCTCGTCGAGGGGCAGCGGACGGCCATCGAAATGCAGGCCCTCTGCGGTCAGGTTCAGGGCGATGACCTTGTCGTCCAGGTCCGGGAGCGATGACGGGGCAGGCGTTGTCATGTCCAGGCTGCGCCGGTCGGCAAAGGTCGATGTCAGTATGAAGAACAGGAACAGGATGAACACCACATCGATGAGGGGTGTCAGTCCGATCCTGGCCCCGGAAGACCTAGATGTGAGCTGCGCGAACTTGATCAACGGGGCTTTCGGTGCGGCGGGTCAGGTCGGGGGTGAAGATGCGGGTCACGGCGTCTTGGGTCTTGCGGACAACCTGCCGGGTATTGAAGGGACTATCGCGCCGTTCCCAGACCAGACGGAAGGGAATTTCGACCGGATCATTTCGGACAACCTGAAGGGCGTCTTTCTGTGCCTGCGCGCAGAGATACAGCAGATGGCCAAAACCGGTGGCGGCGCCATCGTCAATCTCGCCTCGGTTGCGGGGCTTGTCGGGTTTGCGCGCCTCGGCCCTTATGTGGCGTCAAAGCATGGCGTGAACGGCCTGACGAAGAATGCTGCGCTTGATTATGGCAAGGCGGGCATCCGCGTGAATTCGGTCTGCCCCGGCGCGATTGATACGCGAATGCTGGATTCGCTCGCAGAACAATCGAGCGATGGAAAGATGACCTCCCACGAGATGCATCGATCCGATGCATCCGATCGGGCATATCGGCACGCCGGAGGAAGTTGCTGAACTGATCGTCTGGCTCTGCTCGCCGCGTGCCTCTTTTGTCACGGGGACGAACATTCCGGTGGATGGCGGCTTCGTGGCGCAGTAACCAGCCGCCCGGTCTCAGATCAGTCCGATGGACGCTGCGACGCCCAGGCCTGCCGCGCCCGCCAGCGCCATGACGACCGCGACAGCCATGCATCGCCGCCTGTAAGCGCCTTCGCCCGCGACCAGCGCGATCGTGCCTTTCAGCAGCGTATTGGCAATCGCGGCAAGTGCGACGGCAATGGCGGCGGTTTCGGCGCTCAGGCCTTTCGCGCTCATCTGGATCATGGAGAGGCCGATGGCATCCACATCTGCGGCGCCCGCGACGAGGGCGACGCCGTAAATCCCTGTCGGTCCCAGCATGTCGGCGGCAGCCCTTGACAGAAGGAGCGCCGTCGCCAGAAGGGCAGCGAAGAGTAATGCAGACCTGAGGTCGAGCGGATTGGAAAGGACCAGATCAGGCGCAGCCTGTGTCTCCCGGCGCAGGAGGAAGAACCCCGACGTGCCCAGTGCGACAGCCAGCATGAACCCGAATGGCAAGGCGAGCGGCGCGATGAGTGATGGCGCGAAGGCGCCGAGAATAAAAGCGGTCCGGACGATCATGCCGGCCCAGGCCAGGGCCGTGCCACCGACCAGAGCGCGTGCATCGCCTGCGTCGTTCCGGCTGAACCGGGCGAAGGACAGGGTCACGGCCGTTGATGAGGCAAAACTGCCCGCGATTGCCAGCAGTCCGATGCCACGCCGGCTCCCCAGCCATTTGACGCCGAGATAGCCGGCAAACCCCAAGCCACTGATCAGGACGACCATCCACCATACTGAACGCGGATTGAACGCGTCATAAGGCCCATAGGATTGGTCAGGCAGCACGGGCAGGACGACGACCGAGATCAGCAACAGGCGAAGGAAAGCGCTGAGTTCCTTTTCCTCGATCCGGTGCAACAGGGCGTGAAAGGGCGTTCTCAGCCAGAGCACGAATGCCACGCTCACCGCGCCGGCTGCAGCCGCCTGGGAATGGCCAAGCACCGCCAGGGCGCCGAGCGCATAGGCGCTGAGCGCGGCCACCATCGTCTTGACGCTGACGATGCGGGTGACATCGATCTGGGCTTCGAACCCTTCCCGCAGCAGCAGAGCGAGCCCGACAAAGCCGGCCGCTATGACAAGCCCGCTTCCCGTGTCGATGAGGGCGAACAAGCCCCCCAGGAATCCGATCAGTCCGATGGTGCGGAACCCGGCCACGCGCGAGCCGTCGGGGTCGGCCCGATCCTTCCAGCCGCGTTCCAGCCCGATCAGCAAGCCGATGCCGAGCGCAGTCAGAAGACCGGTGAGGGGCGTCGCAGGTATCATCGGGACATAACCGGGACCATCCAGTCAGCAAGGAGCAGGCGGCATTATGCGGCATACCGGCAGAGGGAAAAGGCTTCGCGCGCAATGACTTCTTCCTCATTGGTGGGGATTACGGCTACCGCGATCTCGGAGTGCTGCACAGAAATTATGCCAGCACCGGATTCGTTCAGCGTCGCATCAAGTTCGATCCCCATCCAAGACAGGCGCGCGACGACACGCCGTCTGATCTCCTGTGAGTTCTCGCCGACACCGCCGGTGAAGACGATTGCCTCAAGGCCATTGAGCGCGGCCGTCAGAGAGCCGATTTCCCGCGCAATCCTGTATGTGTACACATCAAGGGCTTCCTCCGCTTCCGGCGCGGTGCTGGCGAGCAGGTCACGGACATCCCCGCTAATTCCGGAGACGCCCAGCAGACCGGATTTGTGATGCAGCATGTCCGAAACTGCGTCCGGCGTCATCTTTTGGCTGCCGATCAAGTAGAGGATGGCGCCCGGATCAAGGTCGCCGCACCGGGTGGCCATGGGTACACCCGACAGGGCGGTCAGTCCCATCGAGGTGGCGATGCTGGTGCCGTCCTGTATCGCGCAGAGGCTCGCCCCGTTGCCAAGATGGGCCACGATAGTCTTGCGATGAGGCCGATCGGAAAATGTCTGTGTTATCGCGCCCGCGATATAGGCGTAGGAGAGGCCATGAAATCCGTAGCGTTGGAGGCCGGACACGGTCAGTTCCCGTGGCAGCGCATAGAGGCGGGCTTCTCTTGGTTGCACGCTGTGGAAGGCGGTGTCGAAGGACAGGGACTGGGGATGGCCCGGGAACTGTGTCGCCAGGCTGCGCACGCCGGCCAGATTGTACGGTTGGTGATCGGGGGCAAAGACGGAGAGCTTGTCCAGCGCATCCAGCAATTCAGGCGTCGCCAGGCGCGGACCGTCGCAGGACTGGCCGCCATGCACGATCCGGTGACCCGCTGCGATCAGTTCGGTGCCATCGATGGCGGCGCTCAGGCAGCGGGCAAGTTCCGGGATGAGTTGTTCAGGTGCCGGGTCGACCTTTGACAGAGCATCGGCGAACTGGCTCTGATGGCTTTCGCTCGTCGTATCCATATCGACCTTGAGATGTGCGCCCAGCCCGGTCAGCTTGCCGCCAAGCAGGCGCCCTGCAAGCTGGTCTGCCCCGGCGCGGTAGAGCGAAAATTTCAGGCTGGACGATCCGGTGTTGAAGGTGGCGATGACCGGAGTGGTCATGGCCTGCTGGCCTTCCAGGCGAGGTAGCATTTGGCCAGCGCGCAGGAGGCTAACCGCTCTCCCACGCTGTCGGACCGGCTGGTCAGGATGATCGGAACCTGAGCGCCGACAACCAGGCCGGCAGCGGCGGCGCCAGCCAGATAGTCGAGTTGCTTGGCGAGCATGTTGCCAGCTTCGATATTCGGCACGATGAGAATATCGGCGTCGCCGGCAACATCGGAGACCAGGCCCTTGATTTTCACGGCCTGTTTCGAGACGGCGAGATCGAAGGCGAGTGGGCCATCGAGCACACCGCCGATGATTTGGCCCCGTTCAGCCATCTTGCAGAGCGCCGCCGCGTCGACGGTCGTCGGCATGTGGGGATCGACCTCTTCGGTGGCAGCCAGGATCGCCGTCTTCGGGAAGTCGATTCCGATGGCATTGGCCACGTCGATGGCGTTCTGGACAATCCATCTCTTGGTGTGCAGGTCCGGCGCGATATTCAGCGCGCCATCGCTGATGAGCAGGTATTTCGGATAAGCGGGGGTCTGCATCACGAAGACATGGCTCATTCGGCGGTCTGTGCGCAGGCCGGTATTGCGGGCGACAATGGCTGCCATCAGTTCGTTCGTGTGCAGGGCGCCTTTCATAAGCGCCTGCACCTTGCCGGCCCGGGCGAGATCGACGCCCGTCTGCGCGGCGGCGTGGCTGTGCGGTGTGTCGATGATCTCGGCGCCTGCGAGATCGAGGGCGAACTGATCTGCTGCCGCGCGAATGCGCTGCTCTGGCCCGATCAGGACCGCCTTGATCACACCGGTCGCCTGCGCGTCGAGAGCAGCCGCAAGGGCGTTCTGGCTAACGGGGTGAATAACCGCCGTCGCTATCGGGGCGCCGTCTGCGCGTGAGAGGATTGACGCGAAGGCGTCGTGCGGATCGCCTTGTTCGGCGCTGCTTTGAGTCATCAGACGTCTGCCCCATCGTGGTTGGCGTTCATTCGCCCGCCTTATCAGTAACCGACCACGGACGCGTATTCTTCTTCGGTGGGTTCGCCAGCGGCGGCAATGAGGCGCTTGCGGTCGGATATCCGGATTCGGTTCGACTGTGGCAGTTCAATAATCCCTTGCCGCTTCATTTGGTTCATCATGCGGCTGACCGTCTCCAGTGTCAGCCCGACATAGTCGGCCATGTCGCAGCGGCTCATCCGGATATCGACAAAACCCGTCGAGGGGTCTGCGAAGCGGCTTTCGAGGAAGAGAAGAAAGGTTGCCGTGCGTTCCATCGCGCATTTGCGCCCGAGCAGAAGGGCTTGCTCGCGAGAGGCATTCAGCATGTCCCCGATCAGGGTGAAGATGCTCCGGCGAAATACGGCATTGTCTTGTAGTGCGCGATCAAAACTGGCTCGGACGATGAAGTCGGCCTCGACATCTGTCAGGGCTTCAGCACTGAGATTGTGAATGTCGGCGAAGGTCAGCGCGAGAAAATCTCCGTCGCTGGAAAAATCTTGAATCTGACGGCGCCCATCGGCCATGAGCTTGTAGAGGATTACCGTGCCAGAAATGATCTGAAACACGCCGGTCGGCTGGTCTCCCTGGAAGAACAGATGCTCGTGCGGCGCAAAATGCAGCCTGTTTCGTGCCACACCATGCCCGTCCCTACGCGTGTGCATGGTGTTTGCGCTGGCAGTACGTGTCGCGGTCGGGAGCCGAATAATGGTGTGAGTGTTCATTTTCCACCTCCTGTGGTCTTAGGCGGGCCGTCAGGCCGACCTCTCCAGAGCAAGATGGGGCATCAGGGAAAAATTGGATTGCGGGAAACTACCTAGAAGACGCCGTATTGCTCGAAGCGACGGGCGCCATCAAAGGGCTCATGGGCGTAAGACGCCCAAAATCCGGCTTCAGGTGCCGGGGCGAAGGGGCACATAGAGGACGGCAGGAACCCACGGACTTTCGTAACATACGGAGACGGGTGGCGCTGCGTTTGAGCGAGATCAACCTGCTCGGCAATGGTCCGGTATAGGGATGAAGTGCGCCGTCGCAAGCCCATGGAAGAGATCAGGCAATGTCATTGAAGTCAAAGGCGATACCCTGCCTGCTGGGCACTTGCGCCCTGGCAATTGCGGGCTGCGCAACACACTATCATCCTTATCATGGGCATGGGCCGGTCACCTCCGATATCAACATCGGCTATGTTCGCTCGGCGCCACCGCCACCGCGACGGGTTCATTTGCCTCCGAGGCCCTCTGCGACGGCTGTCTGGATCGATGGATACCGGAACTGGACGGGGGTGACATTCGCCTGGACCGATGGTTTCTGGGAACCGCATCCGCGCAGCCGTGCATGGGTAGCCGACAAGTGGGTGCACACAGACCGTGGATGGTATCGTCGACCAGGGCACTGGAATTAGCGTGCAGCCGGGATTGATGGAGATCAATCGAACTGGCCGGCGGACCGGCTCCAATGCAATATCCAGTCAAAAACAGGAGGCGGTGACCATGAAGCTTAAAAACGGAACGTGGGTGCTTGTGTGTGACGGTAGTAAATTCCTGCTGCTCGAAAACAATGGCGTCGAAGATATCATAGATTTGCGCGTGGTCGCACATGATCAAGCGGTCAATCCTGCGACTAGAGATCAGGGTACGGATCGACCGGGTCGGTTCGCTATCTCTTCGGACCGGCGCGGGACGACTCAGGAGACTGACTGGCACCAACTCGCCGAAACCCGTTTCGCCCAGGACCTCGCGGAAAAGCTCGGCCGATGGGAGACCGACAAGCGCTTCAGCGATCTTGTTATCGTGTCCGACAGCCGAACGCTCGGCGTATTGCGGAGTGCGCTTTCAGACCAGGTGAAGAAGCGGGTTCGCGGTGAAGTCCAAAAAGACTATGCCCACCGCGCGATCGCGTTTATCGAGACTGCGCTCGCAAAAGAATAGGCCTGGTTTCGCTCAATACGCCGCGGCTCATGTCCGGGATGGTCTGGGCTTTCTGAGCACGCTGGACGTGGCGTCTGCCAGAATGGCGCTCACATTGATGGCGTTGCTTTGATGGGAAATGGTGTTGCTCGTTGCGATACGGGCGTTACCCGTGTCGACTAGGTATTTTGACCCTGTCACCGTGCCAACGCCGCCGAGGAACTTGAGTTGAAGTGTCATGAGCCGGCGTGCTTGTTGACCGTATCGGCGAGGGTGGACTGCGCTGCAACGCGACCTCTTGATATCACTCAATCACATGAGACCCTGCGGGACTGGTGCGCGCGAGCCTGTCTCTTCGTTCTGAGGGTAGGGCTAGAGCCCGGCGATCGGAGACGTGCGGATCGAAGACTTGCCCAGGTCCCGGATCGGTTTGGACAGCGCCTGAAGCACGTCCTCTATCTCGCCGGGTGAAATATATATGCTGAGCACTTCAAACACGGCGGCAGCGACCGCGTCGGCTTTGACGCCTGGAAAGTTCCTGAACGCTTCCGCAATCGGCGCGAGGAACGCGTCCAGCGACCTGTCGGTTGGGCGCTCCGACCCGGGCGAGCAGCCCTCGAAGAATATGCCGCGCACGATCAACGGCATCTGCGAGGAAAAGTTTGCGGCCAACGGCACTGGCAGCCGGTCGCGAACTTCATGCATCACGACCTTGAGCGCTTGGTGGGCCTGTGCCGGCTCGGTCCATGCGAGAACATCCATCAAGTCCTTCAGCCATACATTGGCGGTTTGAAGCGCCTCGTCGAACTGGTGCAAACCTGTGTGGGTCATCGTTGAACTCCTCAATTCAAACAAAGCTTTCGTCCGGTCTCTCGACGTTTGACCAACCTGGACGGCCGCGATGACGACGCGATTGATCGGAATCAAGTCGGGTGGCCCCTGTGCTGGCAGTTTCGTGCCGTACGGCCCGGGGACCGGTTCCTGGCCGTCACATCAAGGTATTCGGAGCCCATGCCCCCCAATCTTATGACGGCCAGGAACCTGACCAAAGTCTACGATACGGGTGAGGTGAAGGTGCACGCCTTGCGCGGGGTCGATCTCGATAACGCGCAGGGCGAACTGATTGTCCTGTTGGGGCCTTCGGGTAGCGGGAAATCGACTATGCTCAACCTCCTCGGAGGCCTCGACAGCCGACCTCCGGCGAAGTCCTGTTCCAGGGGAAGCCTCTGACCGGGGCCAGTTCCGCCGCCCTGACCCGATACCGGCGCCAGCATGTCGGGTTCATCTTCCCGTTCTACAATCTCGTGCTGAGCCTGACGGCCCGCGAGAATGTCGCGCTCGTGACCGAGATTGCCGAAGACCCGATTCCGGCAGAAGAGGCACTGGCGCTGGTCGCCATGTCGGACCGGATCGATCATTTCCCGGCGGTGAACAGCAGCGCGTGGCGGTGGCGCGGGCGATTGCCAAGCGACGCCATCTCCTGCTGTGCGATGAGCCGACTGGCGCGCTCGATAGTGCGACAGGCGTGCGGGTGCTGGAAGCGCTCGAACACGCCAATCGCGCGCTCGGGGCGATGACGCTCATCATCACGCACAATGTCGGTATCGCCGATATGGCAGACCGGGTGATCCGCTTTTCAGACGGGATGATCGCCAGCACCGAAAATATGGGGCGCCGCAGGAAACCATCGGAGATTTCCTGGTGAACCGGTTTTCGTCTCTCGACAGGAAGCTGCTTCGCGACCTTGTGCACATGCGGGGGCAGGCGCTCGCAGTGGGCGTCATCATCGCGTGCGGGGTCGGGATCCTGATCATGGCGCTCGGGGCGCTTCAGTCGTTGCAGCAGAGCCGGGAAATCTATTACGAGCATTACCGGTTCGCGGGTGTTTTTGCTGACGTCAAACGTGCGCCTGAACGGCTGGCCTCCGAGATACGACAGATTGACGGCGTCCAGCAGGTCGAGACAAGAATCTCGCGGATTGTGACTCTCGATATCGCGCGCCTTGAGGAACCGGCCAATAGCCAGCTCGGGTCGATCCCCGACGACGAGGCGCCGATCCTCAATGCGTACTCCTGTACGAGGGCCGTTGGCCGGACCTGACGCGGCCGGATGAGGCGGTCTTCAGCAAGGCGTTTGCGGAAGCGAATGAACTTGGAATCGGGGACAGTGTATCGCCGATCATTAATGGCCGGGCGCGCGCCCTGACGCTTGTCGGCATTGGGGATTCACCGGAATACATTTATACGCTGGGGCCGGGATCCCTGCTGCCCGACGATGAACGCTTCGGTGTTTTCTGGATGCGTCGCCGTGCTTTGGACGCGGCCTTTGATCTTGATGGGGCATTCAGCAGTGTCAGTGTAACGCTGGCCGGCAATGCCCAGCCGGCGAATGTGATTGCAGCACTGGACATACTGCTCGCGCCCTTTGCCGGGGTCGGCGCGTATGCCAGGGAAGACCAGATATCCCACGCCTCTATCGAATCCGAGCTGCAACAGCTGAGACGCATGGCGCGGGTCATCCCACCGGCGTTTCTCGTCGTGTCCGCGATCCTGATCCACGCGATCCTGTCGCGTCTGATCGCGACCGAACGCCAGCAGATCGGCCTGCTCAAGGCATTTGGATACACGCGCTCCGCCGTGACGGCGGCAGAGGCCGACCTGCGCCGCTGGCGCGCCGACCGGAAGCGGGCGGAAGACGACCTCAACCGGACCCGGACAGTCGCCGAAACAGGCACCGCCTCGCGGCAGGCGCTGGAACGCGTCGAAACCGCGTTTAGCACCTTGTCTGCCGCAACGCAGCAGGCCCGCGCCGCACTGGACCTGGCGCGCCACGTAGTGAGCCGGGCCGAAGCGGCACTGATGCCAGCCGGTGCACGTGCGGGCGGCGATGGCCTGCCGGTCACCGCGCCGATTACAGGTGTTGTCTAGCGTATCATCCGCGACAGCGAAGGTCCGGTATCGGTGGGAACGCGCCTGGTCGAGCCCTATGCGTCCACAAAGATCGCGGCGCTCGGTATCGAGGAGCGGCGCGTCAACGTCCTGATCGACATGGACGGTTCAGGGCGACGCCTCGGGCACGGTTTCCGTATGCGCACCGACATCGTTGTCTGGTCTGCGCCGGACATTGTGCGTGTACCGATGACGGCGCTGTTCAAATCCGGCGCTGACTGGACGGTTTTCCGTCTCCAGAATGGCCGGGCGCGACTGACAATGGTTCACGTCGACCATATGGACGGTCACGCCGCTGAAATCGTGTCGGGTCTCAGCCCGGGCGATCTGGTCATCGAGCATCCATCCAGGAATATCGCTGACGGCGTCAGGGTCAAACGCCGCTCGCTCCGGTCAGGCGATATGGTCGAAGCTTCGGGCAATGGCGACGATGGCAATTCGGATTTGTTCGAGGATATCACGGTGTGCGACGGCTCAGGACGGTGGATCGCCGAACACAGGGGCACCGAACCCGGGGCGGTCGGGCAGAGCGCGACACACGAGTAAGCGGGAGGACCGGGCTTCACACGGGTATGATGGCCGCCCGCGACAGCAGGCCCGACAGACGATGAGGCGGTGCGAGATATGGCACCCGTCGCGCCTTGCCGGATACAACGTCTGACAGAATCCAGCCCGAGAATTCTAACAATTCGACCGGCATTCCTCTACGGCATCCCTTGTCATAAAATTAGAACGCGTTCTAATTAGCAAAACAACGGAGCCTTATTCATGCCAGTCGATAACCCCTCTCGCGTAAGAAAATCCATCCTCCCTACAGAGGGAGATACGTGGAGTATCGTCGCCAAACGCGAACTTCCGGAACTTGCCCTGGATGAGGCCCTGGCCAAGCTGCAGAGCTGGAACCTGCACGTCTTCATGCGGGCGGCGGGCGCGATGGGCTCACCCGGTGGTGGCAACCCGATCCTGCCAAGTGATGTCGTTTTCATCGAGCCGCCGCTGGCGACCTGATGAGCGGCGCTGTCATCAGCCGGGTGCAACTTGCCGCCGCCCATGACGGCGATGCCGAACTGGTGGTGACGCTTCGCTTTGAGAATGGCGGCGAGTCGCTGGTGCCACTGGATGAACATGCCGTGCGGGTCCTGATGGAATCGTCCGGCGCCAACGATCCTGACGAGCTTGTCGGGAAAGGGTGGGGGCTCGTGCGCGATGCGCTGGAAGCATCCTCGAACAGATTTATGAATTCAAATTCAAACACTCAATGAGAGAAGGATCTGGCAATGTATGATCTTGTCATCAGAAACGGAAAAGTCGTCGATGGTTCGGGCGCGCCTGCCTATAATGCGGATGTCGCGGTCAAGGGGAACCGGATCGTCAAGATCGGGAAGATTACCGAAGCGGCGCGGTCAGAGGTCGACGCTGCTGGCAAGGTTGTGACGCCCGGCTTCATTGATCCCCATACGCATTTTGATGCCCAGATTCTGTGGGACGGATGTGCGAAGCCTGCGCTGTCTCATGGTGTGACCACCATTGTGTCCGGTAACTGTTCCCTCTCGCTGGCGCCGCTCAAGGCGAAGCACCGGATGAAACTGGTCGGCATGTTCAACCAGATCGAAGAGATGCCGTTGAAGGCTTTCAAGGAAGGCGTTGTCTGGGATTGGGAAACCTTCACGGATTATATCACGCGAATCCGCAAAGGGCTGGCCATCAATGTTGCACCGCTGGTCGGCCATAGCGTCATCCGGCTATGGGTGATGAACGATGCGGCCATGGAGCGTACCGCGACTGACGCTGAAATCGTAGAGATGCAGGGCGTGTTGCGCGAATGCCTCGACGCCGGCGCTGTCGGCCTGTCGACCAGCTATGTCGATATGGACGAACGCCTGCAGCCGGTGCCGAGCCGGTACGCCGATGCCCGCGAAGTCGACGCGCTGGCCAGCGTGCTTGGTGAGTATGGCCGGGTGCTGCAGATCGTGCCGGAATTCTATGACGCGGACCTGACCATCGCGCGTCTCGACCAGCTGGCTGAACTCTCACTTAAGTACAATATCCCGACGACCTTTTCGCCATTGTTCGTCAATGCTGACAATGTAGACGCTGTCGCGCGTGTGATGAAGCGCGTGGACGAGCAGTTTGATCGGGGTGCACGGGTCTGGCCGCAGGTTCAGACGCGTCCGATCGACATCAGCTTCAGCTTTGCCGTTCCGAGCCTGTTGTTCATGCGGATGCCGACCTGGTACCGGATCATACGTTTCGGCACGCCGGCGGAAATCATGGCGGCGTTCAGTGACCCGGACAACCGCCCGAAACTGGTGCAGGAAGCGTCAGCGCTCGGGTCGCTCTGGCCAACACTGATTTTCCGTCACGCAGCGACGGAGACGAACCAGAAATATATCGGCCAGACGCTTGGTGAGATCGCCAAGGCGCGCGGAACGACAGCGGTCGACGCCATGATCGACCTGTCGCTGGAAGAGAAACTCGACGCGCATTTCCTGTCGTCCGGCATGGGCCACAATGATGACAAGGCCGTCGGCGACCTGCTCAGCCACCCCCGCGTCCATATCGGTGCCAGTGATGGCGGCGCGCATATCCTGTCTTTCTCGACCTACGGTGACACGGGATACCTGTTCTCACACTTCGTTCGGGACCTTGGGTCCATGAGCCTTGAGGCTGCCGTCAAGAAGATCACCTCCGACACGGCTGCCATCTGGGGTATTCCGCAACGGGGCCTGCTGCAGGAAGGCTATGTCGCCGATATTGCCGTGTTCGATGCAGCGACCATTGAACGTGGCGAAGAGAAATTCGTGAATGACGTGCCGGGCGACGGACACCGCTATGTGCGGGATTCCCATGGCGTGGACACGGTGATCGTTGGCGGCGGTATCGCCTGGACGGCCAAGGATGGTTACAAGGATGCCTGTGGTGAAGTTCTTCCCGGCGCCGACGTAAAGAAGAAGGTGGCTGCATGAGCTGGCCGGGCATCACCGAGCGCCGGATTGGGACCAACGGAATAGAGCTTAATATCGCCGAATCCGGCGAGGGGCCGCTTGTCCTGCTGCTGCACGGGTTTCCGGAATCCTGGTATTCCTGGCGGCACCAGTTCAAGCCCCTCGCGGATGCCGGCTATCACGTGGTTGCGCCAGACATGCGTGGCTATGGCAAGAGCGACAAGCCATCAGCGATCGAGGCCTATAACCAGGTCGAAGTGGTCAATGACATTATCGGGCTCGTGCCGGCGCTTGGGTATGAAAATGCCGTCGTGATCGGGCATGACTGGGGCGCGCCAACGGCATGGGCCACGGCGTTGAACCATCCCGACGTGGTCCGCGCCGTCGGGGCGCTGTCGGTGCCTTTCCTGCCCCGATCGCCTGTTCCGCCAATGGCGATGATGCGCGAAGTCTACAAAGGCCAGTTCTTCTACCAGCTCTACTTCTTCGAGCCGGGTGTCGCGGAAGCTGAATTCGAGGCCGACATTCGCACGGCCCTGAAGAAATTCCTCGTCATGGCGGGTGGCGAAACGGACCTGTCGGCCCTGCCGCCGAAGGCGGAAGATGACGACATGTTCTCCAGCCTGCCCGATCCTGAAATGCTTCCTGCCTGGGTCAGCGATGCAGACTTGGATTTCTATACCGGAGAGTTCGAGCGTTCGGGCATGCGCGGCCCGCTGAATTATTATCGCAACCACGACCTGACCTGGGAGCTGACCAAGGACGCGCCGACGACAATCTCGCAACCCGCGCTTTTCCTCGCCGGCGCAAATGACGGCGTGATCATGATGGCTGAGGAACTGGTGAAGATCATGCCGCATTTCGTGACCGACCTGCGCATCAACAAGCTGATCCCGGAGATCGGCCACTGGACCCAGCAGGAGGCGCCTGAAGCGGTCAACGAGTCCATCCTCGCCTTTCTGAAAGAGATCGACGGATGACGGAGACAGTTGCCGTCATCGGCGCAGGGATTGGCGGACTCTGCACAGCCCTCACACTGGCGCCCACGGGACGAAAAGTCATCATTCTGGAACGCGACGCGTCGCCGCCCAGCGATGATCCCGATGCGGTGTTTCACGAATGGCGCCATACTGGTGTTGGCCAGCTGCGCCAGAGCCACGCCTTCCTCGCCCGGCTGCGCTCGATCATCAAGACCGAGCATCCCGGACTTCTGGAGGACCTGCTTGCACTTGGCGTGCGGGAGCTGCCGTTTGAAGCCATGCTGAGCGAAATGCAGCGTGAGACGTACGAGCCCACGCCGGACGACGCAGAGCTGACCATCATTACCAGCCGCCGGACGACACTTGAGCTGGCGATGCGGCGCTATGTCGAAAAGCTCGAAAACGTCACGATCCAGTCCGGATTCCTTGTGCGCCAGCTGCTCACCCGGAAGGGGACTAATGGCGTGATTGACGTGCTCGGCGTCGTTGGAGACATCGGCGGCGACGAGGTCATGGTGAATGCCGACGTGGTCGTCGATGCATCAGGCAAGAGCGGCTTCATAATTGACCAGGTGATGAAAGAAAGCGCCAACACGTCCGAGGAACAGGAGTCGGCGGGGATACTATACTTCACCCGCCACTACAGGCTGAGGCCCGGCATGGATGAGCCGTCGCGGACAGAAAATCCCCCGGCCACCGGCGACCTCGGCTTCGTGAAATTCGGTGTGTTTCCCGGCGACAATGGCTGCTTCTCGATCACGCTCGCGATTCCGGAAATCGAAATGGAACTGCGCAAGGCCATCCTCGATCCTGACATTTTCCACGCCATGACGCTGCAGCTGCCCGGATTGAAACCCTGGACGAATGCAGACCGGTCCGATCCGGTTGGCCGGGTTCATGGCATGGGTGACCTGATCAGCCGGTGGCGCGAACTGGTCGTCGATGGCCGACCAGCAACACACGGCTATTTTGCCCTAGGGGACACACTGATAAGGACGAACCCGCTCTATGGCCGGGGCTGCTCGTTTGCGGCTGCAAGCGCGCAGGTCTTGCGGCAGACACTCGATGAGAGTGCTGATCCGGACGTGCGTGCCCTGGCCTTTCACGAGCGTCTTCATACCGAGCTGAAGCCATATTACATCAACCAGCGCACACAGGACCGCTCGGCTATCAAGCGCGCCCGCCAGGCGCTGACGCCCGACTATCGCAAAAGCCGCCGCGCCAAGCTGATGGAAAGCTTCTTCGAAGACGGTGTCGGGATCGCGGTGCGCTATGATATTGCCCTGATGCGGGAAGCGATGCGCGGGTTCCATATGCTGGAACATCCGAACAAATGGCTCGGCAGGCCGGGCAACCTCGCCAAGGTGTTCTACTACTGGATGCGGGGAAAGAAGCGCAATGCGGTTGCCTACCCGCCCAAGCCCGGCCCGGAACGGCGCGAGATGATGCAGGCATTGTCTTTGGACTTCCAGGCGGATATCGACCGTATCGCGCAGGCTGCGTGATGCAGGACAGACGGAATTTGACCCATGCAGGCTGACGAAACGGGAAAGCGCGAGTTGGCGAAAGCAGAGCGTCGGTCACGGATCGTCCATGCTGCGCGCGATCTCATTCGTGAGACCGGCGATACGAACCTGTCGATGCGCATGATTGCCAAGCGGGCTGATGTCAGCCTGGCGACGCCCTACAATCTCTTCGGTTCAAAGCATGCAGTCGTTCTGGCAGTGTTTGAGGACGAGCGCGATTTCGCCGAGCGTTTCAGCCGGTTGAAAGCCGCCAATGCCATTGAGCGGCTGTTTGATGCCCATGCGCTGGCGACGAGCTATTTCACGGACGACCCGGATTTCTACAGGCCGCTCTGGAGGGCCCTGCTGGATGCACAGGGGGGCAATGAAACGGGGCTGGCCACGCCGGAGCGCCTGGAGCAGAACCGTGAGGCGTGGCACATGCTGCTGGAGGCGGCCCAGCGCGAGGGCCTGCTCGACCCGGACGTACCTGCGGATTTGCTTGAAAGAACCCTGTCCTTCTTCGCCAATGGGGTGATGCTGTCCTGGGCCATGGGCGTGCTGGCGACCCACGACCTGCGTCCGTCCTCAGCCCTCGGTTATGCCATGGTCCTGCGGGGGGCAGCGACAGACCAAGGCGGGGATGTACTGATGGCCCACATTGAAAAATACCAGACGATGCTGCGCCATTCGAGCGAACCGGCCAAAGGTCGCCGCCGGGTGTCACTGGGCAGCTGATCCGGGCAGGTCGTTGCCGAGGCTGGTGCGAGTGGCCGGATGTTCAATGGTTCGGCGAGGCCTTCTGCCGACTTGAGCCGCCCTGATGCGGATCGCGCTCTTCTTGCCCGCTTGGCGCTGTAGCCCCCACGGACTTTTCATTCGAGAATCAGGTGATACTGGAGGGAAGAATGGCCCGCACCGTTCCGTTACAGTTCCCCCCGGCAAGGCCTCAATGCCCGGACCTTGTGTGAACCATTTATCAAATTTCAGCTTCCCTTCGCGGCGTGTCCGCGACTGTCATCTGCGCGTCACCAACAGGTCGTAGCTGGCTCCAACAGCCGCACAAACCGTTTCGGACACAGGATTCCGGGAGGCAAAACGCGTTGGTTCGGGACCAACGTGAACAGACTTGTGCGGGCCTGGGTCACACATATTCCGCGAGGGGAAAATCATGAATACAATCTGGAAAGCTGGCCTTCTGGCCAGTGTCAGCATGGGGCTTGCGCTCGGAACCGCCTTTGCGGACGACGCGGTCGAAACCAATGAAGAAGCGCGCGAGCTGGAGACGATCGTCGTGCTCGGCGCGCAGCAGACCTATTCGTCGGCCGAGACGACGGAGGCGATGGCGCTGCAACAGTCGCCGGTGACGAGCATCCTGGCGCAGATCGATAACCTGCCCGGCGTGCAGGTGCAGGAAGGCGACGCGTTCGGCTTTGATGACTGGTCGACCGGCGTGGCCGTTCGCGGATTCCAGAACAATCTCGGCGAGCAGCAGGTCGGCATCACGATCGACGGCCTGCCGAACGGTGGGTCGAACTATGGCGGCGGCGCCAAGGCCAACCGCTTTATCGACACTCAGAACGCCGGCACCATCGAGGTGTCGCAGGGCACCGCCGACATCGCGGCTCGCTCGAATGACGCGCTGGGCGGTACGCTGAACTTCACCACGCAGAACCCGCTCGACGAGCGCCGCGTGCGTGTGTCCGCCTCGCTGGGCGATTTCGACTCGCAGCGCTTCTACGGTCGCTATGACAGCGGCTTCCTGGCCGATAACAAGACCAAGTTCTGGGTCTCACTGTCGACACAGTCGGCCACCGACCATGTCACCCAGACGGCTGACAATACGCGCGATCACTTTGCCGCTAAACTGCAGACGGAACAGTTCGGCATCGACTGGACCGCCTACGCCTCATACGATGATACGTGGGAAAACAATTACCAGCGCCTTTTCTCGCCGGACGATTTTGCGGCCAACCCGAATTCGGACCAGCTGACCGGCGAGTGGACCGGGATCCCGTATATCGACCAGCTCTACCGCAAGGCCTGGGGCACGCTGCGCGAGAACAGCCTGATCTATCTGAAAGGTGAAAAGGAGCTGTTTGAAGGCGTGAACCTGGAGGCCGGTGTCTACCGCCATGACAATGACGGGCGCGGCGACTGGGTTCCGCAATACGTGGTCAATGTCGGCCAGTTCGGTACGTCGACCATTCCGCTTGTGTCATTCGTTGACCCGGCCGGTACGCCGCTGGCCCCCACGGCCGGCTGTGTCTCGTCGATTACCTTTCCATATGGCGGCGCAAGCTCGGAATATGATCCGGCCTGTTTCCCTGCTGGTTCCGTGGCTCTCCAGTCCTATCGTCACACACACTACCAGAAAGAGCGCACGGGGGCCTATGTCGATCTGGACTGGAACACGCAGATCGGCGAAAACATCGACAACACGGTTCGCGGCGGCGTCTGGTATGAAGATGCCACCCGGTACGAGTACCGCGACTGGCACCAGGTCAATGACACACGCGTCGGCCCGGAATATGACGCCAGAGCCTATTGGGTGCAGTACAGCCGTGAGTTCCCGCAATCGACCTTCAAATGGTACATCGAAGACGTCGTGAAAGTGTCGGACTTTTCGTTCCGCCTCGGCATGAAACAGTTTAGCAATGAGATCGAACGCGTCGACAAATTCACGCCGAATGACCCGGCGCTGAACTTCTCGGTATCGACCGATTCCGATGTCCTGTTCTCGGGCGGCGCAGCGTGGACGCCAAGCGCCATGCCGGGCGTCGAAATGTTCGCCGGATACGCCGAAAACTTCAAGGCCATCCCGGACACGGTACTCGAAGTCCTGGCTCCAGGCGGCACGCCTGATCCGGAAACATCTGAAAACATCGAAGTCGGCGTGCGCTATGTCGGCGACCGCTTGCGTGGTTCTGCCGTCTATTTCGACTCGACCTTTGACAACCGACTGCTGGCGATTGCCAACCAGACGGTCAACGGCATCGACTATCTCGAAGCGTCGAATGGCGGTTACGTGAATGGCGGTGGTATCGAGTCGAGCGGTTTCGAATTCTCGGGCGAGTATCTCGTCAATGATGCGCTGTCGCTGTTTGCGTCCTATACCAGCATCAGTGATGCAACGATCCTGGGTTCGGGCGTCGTGTCACAGGATGTGGCAACCGGCATCACCCAGATCGACAATGCGGGCAATATCACCAGCACGATCGTGGGCAATGACGTTCCCGGCATCGCCAAGAACATGGCTGTTCTCAGCGCCGACTACCGGGAAGGAAACTTCTTTGCCGGCCTGTCGACGAAATGGGTCGATGACCGCTTCGTGGACCTGGCCAATACCTGGACGGCAGAGAGCTATTACGACGCCGACCTGTATGCCGGTGTCTCTGGCTCGGCGCTGTCTGACGACCTGTCGAACGTGGAGTTCCGCCTGACCGTGAACAACCTGTTCGACGGTGACTGGCTGGGCGGCATTTCGGGCGGCGGTGCCTGGGTCTCGGCGCCGCGCACGGTTGTGTTCACTGTCACGGCAGACTTCTAGAAATATCGCATCCGGAAGAGGCGGGCCCCTGCGGGTCCGCCTTTTTCATTTTCTTTTTCCATCTTACGACCGCAACATGCGGCCAAGCCGAGGACACCGACATGCCCAGACTGGATCGCCGACAGACACTCGCCCTGATTGCTGCAGGAACTGTCGGGGCCTGCGCGGCACCACAGACATCCCCGACCGTTCCGGACAGTTCGGCTACCTTTGCCCACGGCGTCGCCAGCGGCGACCCGCAGAGCGAAAGCGTCGTCCTGTGGACCCGCGTAACGTCGACCTCCGAGACAGAGCCTGTCAGCTGGATCCTCGCCCGCGATCCTGAATTCACGGATATCGTCGTGCAAGGCGAGACCACTGCCAGCGCGGCCGCCGACCATACGGTCAAGGTCATCCCGGTAGGCCTCGCGCCGGGCGCGATCTATTATTATCGTTTCACCGCCGCTGGCGAGACCTCGCCCACCGGCCGGACGAAAACACTGCCCGCTGGTTCGCTGGACAGGCTGGGCATCGCGCTCGTTTCTTGCTCGAACTATCCGTTCGGTCATTTCAATGCCTATGACGCGATTGCCCGCGACGCGGCTATCGAAGTGGTCCTGCACACCGGTGACTATATCTATGAATACGGGGCTGACAGCTGGGGCGCGGAAACCGGCGCCAGCATCGGGCGCCTGCATGAGCCGGTGCATGAGATCGTCACGCTGGACGACTATCGCCGTCGCCATGCCCAGTACAAGACGGACGCCGGGTCACGCGCGATGCACGCCGCGCATCCCTTCATTGCCTGCTGGGATGATCATGAGAGTGCGAATAACCCATGGACCGGCGGCGCGCAGAACCACCAGCCCGAAACCGAAGGTGACTGGGCAACGCGACGGGCCGCTTCGATCCGGGCCTATTACGAATGGATGCCGATCCGTGAGCCCGATCCGGGCTTCAGCCGGGCGGAATTCTGGCGCACCTACGTGTTCGGCGACCTGGCAACGCTGGTAACGCTGGAATCGCGCCATACCGGGCGCGGGCAGCAGGTTGATTACAGCGTCTATTACGAGACGATCACGACGCCGGAGACCCGCGACGCCTTCATGCGTGACGTGATGAACGATCCGGCGCGCACGATGATTTCGCCGCGCATGGAGGCCACGCTTGCCGAGGGATTGGCGCAGTCCGTGGCGGCGGGCGAGCCCTGGCGCCTGATCGGCAATGCCAGCCCCATCGCTCGGATGCTGACGCCGGATGTGGCCGCGCTTGGCATCGACGCGGCCAAGGCACCGAAGGGCGAGGCACCGGGCGACGGGCCGAACCTATTCTGGAAAGGCAAATGGAACCTGCCTTTCTATACCGATACATGGGACGGCTACCCCGCCGCGCGGGAAGCCTTCTATGCGCTGAGCCGGGAGGCTGGCGCGGAAGACCTGTTATTCCTGACCGGTGACAGCCACAGTTTCTGGTCGAACACGGTGAACGACGGCGAGGGGCGAGCGATGGGGCTGGAACTGGGCACGGCGGGCGTGTCTTCGCCGGGGGATTTTGTCGAATCCGGATGGGACGCTGAAACGGCCGAAAAGCTCGACCGCGTTTTTGCGCAGTCGCTCGATGAAGTGCGCTGGACCGACAATTTCCATCAGGGCTATGTCCGCGTCGTGCTCACACGGGAGAAGGCAGACGTCGCCTTCGTGGCCGTCGATACGGTCCTGCTGCCGACCTACAGGGTTGCCACGGTACGCGAAGAGACTGTCGTCAGGGACGGAAAAACGATCACGTTCGCCGATGGCTGACAGTTTCCATGGTGGATGACTGCGTCTAGGATGAGTGCCTGTATTTTAAGGGTGTGCGCCGTGCATGCCGGGCATGAAAGATACGGACCGTGAAGCACCATATCATGATCGCGCTCGGCCTTTTGCTGGGGCTGACCTTCGCGCTGCGGCTGGCGCGGGCCATCCTGACTCCGGGGCTGGGGATTGCCGAGGTCTACCTCGCCGGCGGGCTGGTCCTGTCTGTCTGGCTGATCATCGGGGGCCTTGCCGAATGGCGACATGTTCGCGCCAATCGCACAAGTGGAGATGAGACTGGCGAGGATGAAGTCCAAAGTTGAACTGTTCATCTGCTTCGTGGCAGTGCAGCGTGTAGTGTGCGGGTGACTTCGTGCGACAAGAACACGGCTTTGGGAGGACGAACATGTCGAAAGATGCGGCTGAAATAGACGGCAAGGGTTATTGGCGGGCGGTGCTCCGCCTGACGCTGTCCCTGCTCGCGATCTGGTTCATAGTCTCGTTTGGCGCGGGCATCCTGTTTCGCGACGTTCTGGACCAGGTATCGATCGGCGGGGCGCCGCTGGGGTTCTGGTTTGCCCAAAACGGTTCTATCTACGTCTTCGTCGCACTGATTTTCTATTATTGCGTGGCGATGCGCCGACTTGAACGCAAATTCGGCGTGAAGGGGTGAGCGCGATGTCACAGGAAATGTGGACCTATATTTTCGTCGCCGGCACGTTCGCCATCTATATCGGCATCGCGATCTGGGCGCGGGCTGCATCGACCGACGACTTCTACGTCGCCGGCCATGACGTTCATCCCGTGGTCAACGGGATGGCGACGGCAGCCGATTGGATGTCGGCGGCCTCGTTCCTGTCGATGGCGGGCCTGATTGCCTTCATGGGCTATGGCGGCTCGGTCTACCTTATGGGGTGGACGGGCGGCTATGTGCTGCTGGCGCTGTTGCTGGCGCCTTTCCTGCGGGAATTCGGTAAGTTTACGGTGCCGGACTTTGTCGGCGACCGGTACTATTCGACGACCGCGCGGATGATCGCGGTGATCTGCGCCCTGTTCGTCTCGTTCACCTATATTGCGGGACAGATGAAGGGCGTTGGCGTTGCCTTTTCCGGCTTCCTCGGGGTCGAGTTCAATACCGGTATCTATGTCGGCATGGGCATCGTCTTTGTCTACGCGGTGCTCGGCGGCATGAAGGGGATCACATACACGCAGGTGGCCCAGTATTGCGTGCTGATCTTTGCGTACACTGTGCCCGCGATCTTCATTTCGCTGATCATCACCGGCAATCCGATCCCGCAGCTCGGCTTCATCTCCGATGTGAAGGGCGAGGATGTGTCGATGCTGGCAAAGCTGAACCAGGTCGTGACCGATCTCGGCTTCAAGGAATATACAAGCACCGACAAGTCCATGTTCGACATGTTCGCCATTACCGGCGCGTTGATGTTCGGCACGGCGGGCCTACCGCACGTGATCATCCGGTTCTTCACTGTGTCCAGTGCCGGTGCGGCGCGGGTCTCGGCGGGATGGGCGCTGGTCTTCATCGCGCTCCTGTACACGACGGCGCCGGCAGTGGCAGGATTCGCGCGCCTCAACTTCATCGATACGGTGAACGAGTCGACCTATGTCGAAAGTCTCGACAATTACGACACCGAGGCGGCGGCAATTGTTGCGGCTGGCGGCAAGCCTATCCCGAAATGGTTCAAAGACTGGGAGAAGACGGGCCTGCTTGCGGTCGAGGACAAGAATGGCGATGGCCGGATCCAGTACCGGGCCGGTGCCGACAATGAAGTCACCAAGCTCGACCGGGATATTTTCGTGCTCGCTAATCCGTCGATTGCAAACCTGCCCGGCTGGGTAATCGGCCTGGTGGTTGCGGGCGGCCTTGCGGCGGCCCTGTCGACGGCGGCTGGCCTGCTGATGGTGATCTCGTCTTCGATCTCGCACGACCTGTGCCGGCGAACCCTGTTCAAGGACATGGACGACAAGACCGAGCTGCGGGTGGCGCGTTTTGCGGCAGCGGGCGCTGTGGTCGCTGCCGGATTCATGGGCATCTATTCGGCCAAGCTCGCGTTCGTGGCGCAGGTGGTGGCGTTTGCCTTCGGGTTGGCGGCAGCCTCGCTGTTCCCGGTGATCTTCCTTGGTATCTTCTGGAAACGGATGAACCGGGAAGGCGCGATTGCCTCCATGCTGACAGGCCTCGTCCCGACCTTCCTCTATATCTGGCACTTCAAGATCGGGGCCGGAAAGGCAGCGGGGGCGGCCGATTGGTTCCTTGGCGTTTCGCCGGAAGGGATCGGTTTCGTCTTCATGTTCGTGTCGCTCGCGGTCGGGATTGCGGTATCGCTGGCAACAAAGGCGCCGCCGCAGGATATCCAGGATCTTGTCGAGGATATCAGGGTGCCGGGAACGCGGCGGTCGCACGGTATCGCGGACAGTGGCATGGCCCCGGTTGCCGACCAGAGGTGACCGAGCGCCGATAGGACAAGGAGCCGGCCGGATGAACAAGCACGAGCAGGAAGCCGCCTATCGCCTCTCGGCGCTGGACCAGGATTTCATCCTGGGCGATTCCATGCGCGGTGCGCGCTTCATGATGGAATATACCAAGGCCGAGCAGCATTTGCGGGCGTCGAAAATCCTCTCGACGATTGTCGTGTTCGGAAGCGCCCGCGTGCGCGAGGATGGCAATGAATGGCAGGCGCGGGTCTATGCGGCGGCGCGCGAGTTTGGCTGGTTGGCCTCTGCGCGCGGCGGGGCGCTGGCGGAGAATGACGGCTGGCGCACCAATGTGATCGCCACAGGCGGCGGACCAGGCGTGATGGAGGCGGCCAATCGCGGCGCACAGGATGCCGGTGCGGTGACGATCGGGTTCAACATCGCCCTGCCATTCGAGCAGGAGCCGAACCCCTACATCACGCCGGACCTGTGCCTTCAGTTTCACTATTTCGCCATGCGCAAGATGCACCTTGCGATGCGGGCGCGTGCGCTGGTTGTCTTTCCGGGTGGGTTCGGCACGCTGGATGAATTGTTCGAGCTGCTGACGCTGAACCAGACCGGCAAGTCTCCGAAGATGCCGGTCGTGCTGTATGACCGGGCGTTCTGGAACAAGATCGTGAATTTCGAGGCGCTTGTCGAAGCAGGCGTGATCGCAGAGACGGACCTCGAGCGGTTCGACTTTGCCGATGATGCCGAGGAGGCATGGGAAAGCCTGCTGTCGCAGGGGCTGTCGACGAATGAAGAGACGGAAAGCGGGGCCGAGATTGCGATACTGTCCGGGTGGGAGCCGTCGGGCCTGATGTGATGCGCTCGCCTTTCGCGCCCGGGCCGCAAGAGACAGCGCGTCAGGTTCCGCAAGGGAATAGATTTGCAGGGGGGAATAGTCGGGTAAACTCGCCACAGAGAGAGACTTCGCACCGTGCGACGGTCTCCGCAATTTCATGGGCCGAAAGTGCCCGGAAATGCAGTCAATGGGAGTGACGCGCTATGGCCTTGGACAATGTGGTTGAAGGGCTCGGACTTGATCCGGACGAGTTGCGGGCGAAATATCGCGAAGAACGCGACAAGCGCCTCCGCGACGATGGCAACGAGCAATACGTCAACATGGCGGGCGATTTCGCGCATTATATCGAAGACCCCTATGTCAAACGGGTCGAGCGGGCGCCGCTGACCGATCACACACATGTCGTGATCATTGGTGGCGGATTTGGCGGGATGCTGGCCGGAGCGCGGCTGCACGATGCCGGCGTTGCAGACATTCGGATCATCGAAAAGGGCGGCGACTTTGGTGGCACCTGGTACTGGAACCGCTATCCCGGCGCAGCCTGCGATATCGAAAGCTACATCTACCTGCCGCTGCTTGAGGAGACGGGTTATCTCCCGGTCGAAAAATATTCGAAGGCGCCGGAAATCCTCGAACACAGCCGGCGCATCGCGAACCAGTACAACCTGTATGAAAAGGCCTGCATGCAGACTGAAATCACCGGCCTGAACTGGGACGACACAGCGAACGTCTGGGTGATCGAGACGGACCGCGGCGACCGGATGACGGCGGATCATGTCGCGATGTCGAACGGGCCGCTGAACCGGCCCAAGCTGCCGGGCATTCCGGGTGTCGAGAGTTTCAAGGGGCACAGCTTCCATACCAGCCGCTGGGACTATGATTATACGGGCGGCGATTCCTCGGGCGGGCTGACCGGCCTGAAGGGCAAGCGCGTCGGGATTATCGGGACGGGCGCGACGGCGGTGCAGTGCGTGCCGCATATCGCAGAAGGGGCCGAACATCTCTTCGTGTTCCAGCGCACGCCGTCTTCGATTGACGTGCGCGACAACAAGCCGACGGATTCTGACTGGGCGAAAAGCCTGGAGGCCGGGTGGCACAAGGACCGGATGGAGAATTTCAACACGCTGGTCTCGGGCGGATTTGCGCCGCAGGACCTGGTGATGGATGGCTGGACGCATATCATCCGTAACCTGTTGTTTATCGCCTCGCAGGAGGGTAACAAGGATCTCAGCCCGGAGCACCTGGCCGAGCTGGCCGAGATTGCCGATTTCCAGAAAATGGAACAGGTACGCTCCCGCGTTGACGAGATCGTCAAGGACAAGGCCACCGCCGAGGCGCTGAAGCCGTGGTATCGCCAGTTTTGTAAGCGGCCCTGTTTCCATGACGGCTATCTGCCGACCTTCAACCGGGACAATGTCACGCTGGTCGATACACAAGGCCGGGGCGTTGAGCGAATCACGGAGAATGCAATCATCGCCAATGGCGAGACGTATGAGATCGACTGCTTGATATATGCGACCGGTTTTGAAGTCGGCACTGAATACACGCGGCGGGCCGGCTACGATGTCGGCGGGCGCGACGGGCGCAAATTGTCGGAGCATTGGGCCGATGGTTATCGCAGCCTGCACGGCATGCTGGTGAACGGGTTCCCGAACCTGATCGTCATGGGCACGACGCAGGCCGGCTTCACGGCCAATTATCCGCACCTGCTGGACGAGCAGGCCAAGCAGATTGCCTATCTCGTGTCGGAAGCAGAGAGGCGGCAGGCGAAAGTGTTCGAAGTGAGCGTTGAGGCGGAAGAGGCTTGGGTCGACGAGATTGTGAGCAAGGCGATGATGCGCGAGAAATTCCTCGAGGAATGCACACCGGGCTATTACAATAATGAGGGCAAGCTGAGCAACATGGCGCGGCAGAACACGTCCTATGGGGCGGGATCGAACGCCTATTTTGCCATCCTCAATGGCTGGCGCAGTACTGGCGCGATGGAAGGGCTGGAATTCCCGGCCTGAACCCATGAACAAGCAGGCTGGTAACGGACGAGGAATGCGTCATGGATTTTGAACTGGCCGAAGAATACCGGATGCTGCGCGACCTCGTGCAGCGTTTCGTGCGGGACGAACTGATGCCGCTGGAAGCTGGCGTGCTGGCGCGCGATGCCGAAGGACAAGGCTCGCACCTTGTTGAGGGCGAACGGACGCGGCTCGACACAGTGTCGAAAGAGATGGGCCTGTGGAGCCTTGATGCCCCGGAAGAGTCGGGTGGCATGGGCCTGCCGCATGTGGCGCTGGTGGGTGTGAACGAGGCGCTTGGTTCGACCGTGGCGCAATATACGCTGCCGCCGGATTCACCGAACCTGCGGATGCTGATGACTGCGGTCAACGACCACCAGCGAACGGCCTATCTGGAGCCTTATGCGCGGGGCGAGACGATTTCGGCGATCGGCATATCCGAGCCGGGTGCCGGTGCGGACCCGGCGGGCATGCTGACCAAGGCGGTGAAGGATGGCGACGACTGGGTGATCAATGGCCGCAAGATATGGATCACACGGGCCGCGGAGGCCGACTTCACGATCCTGATGGCGATCACTGATCCGGTGAAGCGGGCGCGGGGCGGCATGTCGGCTTTCCTGATTGACCGCGATACGCCGGGCTTCAATGTGCTTCGGCGCATTCCGATGCTGGGCGGCGAGTATACTTATGAGGTCGTGCTGGAGGATTGCCGGGTGCCGGGCTGGAAACTGCTGGGCAAGGAAGGCGATGGCTTCGGGCCGATGCAGGTGCGCCTCGGCACGCGCCGGATGGAGATGGCGGCCTGGTGCATCGGCGCGGCGCAGCGGGCGCTCGACATGATGATCGACTATGCCCCTCAGCGGGTGACATTTGGCCAGAAACTGTCGCAGCGCCAAGCGGTGCAATGGTGGGTAGCCGACGGCGCAGCCAAGATTCATGCCGCGCGCCTGATGGCCTATGATTGCGCGTGGAGGCTGGACACCGGCAAGGACGTGCGGACCGAAATCTCGATGCTGAAATATTATGCGACCGAGATGGCGCAGGAGATTATCGACAATGCCATGCAGTGTTTCGGCGCGATGGGCATGACCAAAGAGATGCCGTTGCACCTGTTTGCCGGGCGTATCCGCAACATGCGAATCTATGACGGCCCGTCGGAAGTGCACCGCATGGTGGTGGCGCGCAACCTGATGGACACGCGCTGAGCGCCGACACGTTGAGTATGCCTGTCAGGGGGCATAGGATGAATCATAATAGGACAGGAATTCCAGGATGACCGACCGCATAAATATCTTCATCGACAATGGCGTCGCCGATGTGCGCCTCGTGCGCGAAGACAAGATGAACGCGCTGGACGACGCGATGTTCTCGCGGCTGATCTCGGCGGCTGACGAGATCAATGCCGACAAGTCGGTGCGGGTTGTCGTGTTTTCGGGGCAGGGCCGGGCGTTCTGTGCGGGGCTCGATATGGGCAATTTCGGCAAGATGGCCGAGGGTAAGCGGAGCGGGAACAGTGTTGCGGGTGGCGGACTGACGCCGCGAACACATGGGATTGCCAACCGCGCGCAGCAGGCCGTGTGGGGATGGCACAGCCTGCGTGTGCCGGTGATTGCCGCCTTGCATGGCGTCGCGTTGGGCGGGGGCTTCCAGGTGGCGCTGGGCGCGGATATCCGGATCGTGCACCCAGAGACGAAACTGTCGATCCTGGAAGTCAAATGGGGCCTTGTGCCCGACATGAGCTCAACCGCGATCATGCGGCGGCTGGCGCGCGAGGATATTATCCGGGAGCTGACATATACCGGTCGTATCTTCTCCGGGACGCAGGCGCTGGAATACGGGTTCGCGACGAAGCTGTCCGAGACGCCCTATGAGGACGCCATGAACCTGGCGCGCCTGATTGCCGAGAAGAGCCCGAGCGCGGTGCAGGCGGCGAAGAAGCTGTACAACGAGATCGGCGACAAGTCGGATGCCGAGGCATTGCAGGCGGAGTCTGTTGCGCAGGATCAGCTGATGGGTGGCAAGAACCAGATCGAGGCCGTGATGGCCGGACTGCAAAAGCGCGCTGGCAAGTTCGCTGACGAATAGAGCCCGGGGAGGGCGCACATGATCGATTATAAAGGCAAGGCGGCACTGGTGACCGGGGCCGGCTCCGGCATTGGCCGGGCGCTGGCGCAGGCACTGGTGGCGCGCGGCGCGAAAGTCGTCTGCGCCGACATCAATGAGGACGGCGTGCGGGAGACGGCGGACGGTCTTGGCGCGGACGCGTTGGCGGTTGTCTGTGACATGGCTGACCATGATGCGGCGGCCACGCTGATCCATGATGCGGGCACGTGGCAGGGCCGGCTGGACCTCGTCTGTTCGAATGCGGGGATCGGTCTCAATCGGCGGCTGCTCAAGCAGGAACTGGATGAGCGGGCCGAGCGCCTGTTCGAGGTGAACCTGTTCGCGAACCTGCGCGTGGCGCAGGCCTATGCGCGCTGGCTGGAAGCCAGTGGCGGCGAGGGGCGGCTGATGATTACGGGGTCCGAGAATTCGCTGAGCGTGCCGGCGGCGGTCAAGGGCAACGGGCTGGGCCTGTATGGCGCGACCAAGCATGGCGTTCTGGTCATGGCGGAATGGATGCGGGACGAGTTTGCCAGCGGCACTGTGCCGCTGGACGTGCATGTGCTGATGCCGGGCGCGGTCTATACGGCGCTGATCGAGAAGCATTTGCCGGACCCGTCAAAGGCACCGCCGGAACTGGGCCTGATCATGCCGGAGCGGTGTGCGGAAATTGCCTTGAAGGGCATGGACTTGGGCCTGTTCTACATCCCGACGCACGCGCACCTGGCCGATGACATGAAGCCGCGCATGCAAGGCGTGTCGGATGCGCTGAAGGCGCTGGGCCTGAGCTGACCTTCTGAAGGAGGCTCATCTCCACCGGCGCCAGCGGCCGCGCATGGCGGCTGTGCAGTTCTGATTTTCGAGACACATGGCCCTGCGGCCAATGCGGTTGCAGGCAAAGAATGCTGCGTTGCGAGGCGGTCGCGCGGAGCGATGGCGGGCGTGGCCGGGCCTTGGGCCGAGGCGCTGGTTTTGGTCTGTGCTCAGGCGTTGCGAGATGCCGGGCGAGCCGGACCGCATGCGTATCAGGATCTGCCATGGCCGCCTCGATGCGGGCGATGCGGCGCAGGAACGCGTCGGTTGTGAGGTCCGGCTTCAAGACGCGTGCACGCGTGGACACGCCGCGCGGGCCTGTGGGCGGCGTGGGCGGCACGCGATCGGCGACAGGGCGGATATTGAACAGGCCGATACGCGGCGCGGTTTTCCGGCGGAGAGGCAGGGACGTCTCGGGTGTCACGCGCGCGGATGCGACGGGCTTAAAGCACATCCGCGACAAAAGGAATCGTGAGGGATTCCCTTTTGCTTCGAACTCTGATTCTCCTTTTCGGCAGGAGGATTTGTCGATGGCAGTTTCGTATTCGCTTGATTTTCGCCGGGCTGTTGCGGCCCATGTTGGC
>NZ_JBDNGN010000026.1:0-4398 GCF_041689225.1 Hyphomonas sp.
GATGAAGACGGCACCATCCCGAATGATGCGACGATCGAAAAGCTTGTCGAACAGGCTCTCGCCCACGCTGCCGCCGGCGCCGACATTGTCGCGCCGTCAGACATGATGGACGGCCGCATCGGCGCCATCCGCACGGCCTTCGACGAGGAAGGCTTCACCAACATGATGATCCTCGCCTATGCCGCCAAATATGCCAGCGGCTTCTACGGCCCCTATCGCGACGCCATCGGCTCGGCCAAGTCCCTCAAGGGCGACAAGAAAACCTACCAGCAGGACCCCGCCAATTCAGACGAAGCCCTGCGCGAAGTCGCACTCGACCTCGCCGAGGGCGCCGACATGGTCATGGTCAAGCCGGGTCTTCCGTATCTGGACATTGTCCACCGCGTCGCCACCACGTTCGGCGTACCCACCCTCGCCTACCAGGTCTCCGGCGAATACGCCCAGATAAAAGCCGCCGCCCAGAACGGCTGGATCGACGGCGACCGCGTCATGATGGAATCCCTGATGTGCCTCAAACGCGCCGGCGCCAGCGGGATCATCACCTATTTCGCGGAAGAAGCAGCGGAGAAGCTGGGCTAGCCCCCCCACACCGAACTCATCCTTGTAACTCAGCATTTCGCAGATGTGCTATGGTTGGCGGTGCGGCGGCGCTCGTGCTTCGACTTCGCTCAGCATGAGCGCTCCAATTAACCCGGCTACGCACTCCCAAACCCTAACGTAACCGTAACCACCCCTACGCAGTTCCACCCCATTCCTGCCACGATCCGCCCCTACCCCTTGGCGGCCAAATTCAGGAGCCTCCCATGATCCGCATGCTTTGCCTCGGCCTCGCTGCCGCCTGCCTCACCGCCGCCCCGGCCGTCGCCGAGGACCGGTCCGAACAGGTCGCCACCTGCATAATCAGCCACGCCACCGAGGCTGACATCTCGCAGATGAAACAGCTCATGCTGCTGGCCCTGCAGGAGAAGCGGGACGAGGCCACCGGCGTCCTCGGCTCGCTCATGCTGACGGCCGGCCTCAGCGCGTCGGGCAATTGCGGCGTCGGCTTCAATGAAGTCGGCACGCCGATGTTCGAATACGCCATGCGCCTCTATGGCGAACATCTCGGCACCAAAGTCCTGGAACGCTCCCTGGATGCCATGGGCCTGCCCATGCAATAGCGGGGCACCGGGGGTGCAACAACCTATTCGCCCCGCGCGCCTTCTGCTAGCCTTGACGTTGCGCCAATGGAACATGCCCGGATATGCCCCAGCTCCTCATCGTCTACCATTCCCGCACCGGCGGCACGCGCCAGATGGCCGAGGCCGCCTGCGCCGGTGCCAGCGATGAAACAAAGACGATCCTGAGGCGCGCTGGCGACGCCACGCCGGAAGACCTGCTCGCCGCCGATGGCTACCTGTTCGCCGCACCGGAAAACCTCGCCGCGCTGTCAGGCGAGATGAAGGAATTCTTCGACCGCTGCTATTATTCCGTTCTCGGACGGATCGAGGGCCGCCCCTACGGCCTCATGGTTTGCGCCGGGTCGGATGGCGAAAGCGCCGTCAAACAGGCCGCCCGCATCGCCAGCGGCTGGCGCCTCAAACAGGTCCAGCCGCCGCTCATCGTTTGCACCCATGCCCAGACGCCGGAAGACATCCTCGCCGAAAAAACCATCCCTGAATCCGATCTCGCCAGGTGCCGCGACCTCGCCACCGCCCTCGCCGCCGGCATCAGCATGGGCGTGTTTTGAGCAGGCCGGCCTGATTCCGCTGCCAGGCCCCGGAAATTAATGCACCGGCCGCAGCGAATCCCTACCAATGGGCCCATCACACGCACGGAGAGCCTCATGACGCACCGCCAGATCCCCTTCGCTTTTGCCGCCCTCGCCGGTCTCGCCCTGCTGGGTGCCTGCGGATCGGGCGATGCCCCGGCAGCGCCCGTTGACGCCGAAGTCGCCGCCACGCCTCTCGCCAATGGCCTCACCGCCGCCGAAACCGTCGACGCGCGCCAGGCCCACCTCAAGGCCGTCGGCAAGGCGTTCAAGACGATCAGCGACGGCCTCAAGGAAAGCGAGCCTGACATGGCCGCCATACAGTCCGCCGCCGCCAGCGTGCCCGCCGAGACGGCAGGCATGGCCGACTGGTTCCCCGAAGGCTCCGGCCCTGCGTCCGGCGTCAAGACAGATGCCCTGCCCGTCATCTGGGAAACCCGCGCTGATTTCGATTCCAAAATGGCTGACTTCAAAGCCGCCGCGACCACGCTGGGCACGGTCGCCCAGGCTGGCGACATTGCCGCCATTTCCGAGGCCTTCAAGGCCACCGGCGCCACCTGCAAGGCCTGCCACCAGACCTATCGCGCAGACGACTAGCGCCGATGACCACCCCCGGCTCGCGCGTCCTCGTCTGGGACTGGACCGTCCGCATCTTCCATTGGCTCCTTGTCCTCGGCGTGGCGGCCATGTGGTGGACGGGCGAACAGGGCATGATGGACTGGCACCGGCGCCTCGGCCTCACCCTTCTCGGCCTCATCGTCTACCGCCTCGTCTGGGGCCTGGTCGGCCCGGGCACAGCGCGGTTCACCCGCATGGTCGCGCGGCCCGGCGCAATCATGGCTTACGTCCGAGACCTCATTGGCCGTCGCCATCGTCCCCATTTCGGGCATAACCCGCTCGGCTCGCTCAGCATCTTCGCCATGCTGCTTGCCCTTGCCACGCAGGTCAGCACGGGCCTGTTCTCGGTCGATATCGACGGGCTCGAATCCGGCCCGCTCGCCAGCAAGGTGTCCTTCGAAACCGGTCGCCTCCTCGCGGAAATCCACGAGACCAGCTTCAAGGTCCTGCTCGCGCTCATCGCCCTGCACGTCATCGCCATCGCTGCTTACCTGCTCCTGTTCAAGGACAATCTTGTCCGGCCCATGGTAACCGGCCACCGCCCGCAAACGGACTTCGACACCCCTCAGCACCCCTTTCGTGCCCCCTGGCCGCGCATCGCCGCCGCCGCAGCAACTGCGTGCGCCATTGTTTATGGCGTCCTCACCATCGGCGGCTGACGTGCAGCGCCACCTCCCGCTTTCCCCCGCACAGGGCGCCGCATCCTGCAGCCCTTGCTGGCAATCATTGTAAACTTGTCCAACACCCTCCGTTCCCGGCGTATAATCGCGGCATCATGCTGACACGCCGCGCGCATCTCTATGCCTTCGTGCATCCGCTGTTCTGGCCCTGGCTGTGGTTCCAGCTCTAGCGACTGGAGGCGTGGCAGCGCGCAGCGAAGCGCGACGTCCTGTTCAGGATCGACCGGTTCGGCAATCTTTCCATCAATGCGATTGGCGACGGCCCGCGCGACCCGCGTCGCTATCATTATGACGCGCCGACCGTGCCTGCATGGGCCGCGCCCGGCCTTGCGTCCGACATGCCGGAAGCCCTCGCACAAGCGGACCTGTCCACAGCGCCCCAGTGCCACGCCCTTCGCGCGCCCTGCCCACCTGTGATGGCGCCGGCTTGGCTGGACACGTCCTAGGCCCGGCGCTCCGTGCCGAATTCAGCCCCATGCAACCGGATGGCCCCCGCCATGCCGGCCGCTGGTGCTGGCGCAGGTGCCTAGAAGTTCACGCGATTGGAAACGGCGCCGTCTACGATCAGGTTCGCGCCAGTCGTGTAGGTGGATAGCGGGCTCGCCAGGAAGACGGCTGCATTGGCAATTTCCTGCGGCGTGGCACACCGGCCCATCGGGTTGCGGGCATTCGCCTGCTCGAAGAATTCCGGCATATTGGTCTTCACCGTGTGCCAGATGCCGCCCTCGAAATAGACCATGCCCGGCGATACCGTGTTGACTCGGATGCCGGCGGCGGCATGTTGCCGCGCAAGCCCCTTGGCCATGTGGATCAGCGCCGCCTTGATCGGGCCATAGGATTCGCCGCGATCGGACTGCGCCGCAGAGATCGACGAGATGATCACGAAGGCCGCGTCGCCTTTCGCTTCCGCCGCTTTGGCCAGCAATGGCTGGGCCGCCTCGAACGCGTTGACCGCGCCCAGGATATCCAGTTCGAAATTCTGCTTCCAGGCCGCTTCGTCATTTCCCTGCGCCATGGCGCCGGCATTGGAGATCAGGATATCCAGACCGCCCAGCGTCTTGGCCGCGTCGGCAATGAAGCGTTTCAGCGCCGCGCCGTCGGTAATGTCCACCGCTGTGCCCGTGGCTTTCACGCCCATCGCTTCGAGGTCCTTGACCGCCTCGGCGACCTGGTCCGCCTTGCGCGCGCACACGGCGACATTCGCGCCTTCGCCCGCCAGCGTGTCCGCAATCGCCCGGCCAATGCCGCGCGTGCCGCCCAGTATGATGGCGTTCTTGCCCTTCAGATGCATGTCCAAAACCGTATCCTCCTCAAGTGTTTTCTATGTGTCGGCCGCAAGCCTAGCCCGCC
>NZ_JBDNGN010000027.1:0-6771 GCF_041689225.1 Hyphomonas sp.
CCAACATGGGCCGCAACAGCCCGGCGAAAATCAAGCGAATACGAAACTGCCATCGACAAATCCTCCTGCCGAACAGGAGAATCAGAGTTCGAAGCAAAAGGGAATCCCTCACGATTCCTTTTGTCGCGGATGTGCTTTAAAGATGGATGTCTACCCAGATGAGACCGGGCGGCTGCAAGACGCCTACGCGGGACGGCACGCATATATCCTTGCGCGTCCACCTTGCAGGCGGGCCCCGTTCAGGTGGCTTGACAATAGGATTATATACCTATTACCAATGGGGTTGGTGGACAGAACAGGGCCGTTTCCCATGCAGCACCGGGATATCTGGCGGGGAATAGACCAGCTGGCAGCGCATCATGGCCTGTCGGCTTCCGGCCTTGCGAAACGCGCGGGACTGGACCCGACGGCGTTCAACCCCTCGAAACGTGAAGGCGCCGACGGGCGACTGCGCTGGCCCTCGACGGAGAGCCTTGCACGCGTGCTGGCCGCAGTCGGCAGCGGGTTCGATGATTTTGCCGCTATGGTGGAGGGACGCCGGGGCGGGCTGGCACCGCTGATCGGCTTTGCACAGGCCGGGCAGGACGGCTTCTTTGACGATGCGGGCTTCCCGGTCGGCGGCAGCTGGGAAGAGGTGCGGTTTCCGGGCCTCGGCGACGAGCCGGTCTACGCGTTGCAGATCAGCGGGGATTCCATGGAGTTGGCCTATCGCGCGGGCGACCGGATCATTGTTGCGCCGGGCGCCGAGGTGAAACCGGGCGACCGGGTCGTGGCGAAGACGACAGGCGGCGAAGTGATGGCCAAGGTGCTGGCGCGGCGCAATACGCGGACGGTGGAGCTGGCGTCGCTGAACCCGGATTATCCGATGCGCAGTTTCAAGTCGAACGAGATCGCCTGGATCGGGCGTATCCTCTGGGCGAGCCAGTAGCGCATGACATATCTCATTCTCAAGGCGCTTGTGTCCGGCATCCTGATCGCGGCGGTGTCCGAGATTGCCAAGCGCAATCCCGGGTTCGGGGCGCTGGTCGCCTCGCTGCCGCTTGTGTCCGTGCTGGGCATGATCTGGCTGTGGCGCGACAAGCCCGACGTGGCCAATCTGGCCGATCATGCCAGCGCCACGTTCTGGTACGTGTTGCCGTCGCTGCCAATGTTCCTGCTGATCCCGGCCCTGTTGCGGCAGGGATGGGGATTCTGGCCGTCACTGGTGGCGGGATGCCTTCTGACAATTGCGCTCTACCTGCTGATGACGTGGATTGGCCCGCGATTCGGGCTCAGGCTCTGGCAGCCGCATTCCCAAGGGAGAAGGGATGCATTTTGCACATGACGCTCGGGAAGTGCTTTGCATGTTCCGCGAAAGCAGGTGAATAGGCCGACATGACCGATACCCCCTATGACGAACCCACACCGCAAGTCTCGCTGGACCCCGATGACTGGGACGCATTCCGCGCGCAGGCGCAGCGCATGCTGGACGCTGCCATCGACCGAATGCAGGCGAGCCGGCAGGGCCGCGTGTGGACCGAACTGCCGGACGCGATCAAGGACACGCTGAAGGCACCGCTGCCCCGCGAGGGCTGGGGCACGGAGGACGTGATCAGCCGTATGGAGACCCTGTTGCCCTATGGCGCCGGCAATACCAATCCGCGCTTCTTCGGCTGGGTGCACGGTTCCGGCACGCCGTCGAACATCCTGGCGGAAATGGCGGCGTCGTCGATGAATGCCAATGTCGGCGGGCGCGACCATGGCGCGATCTATGTCGAGAAGCAGGTGATCCGCTGGTGCCGCGAGCTGTTTGAGTTTCCGGACACCGCCAGCGGCATTGTCGTGTCCGGCACGTCAATGGCGACGATTATTGCGATCAAGGTGGCGCGGGATGCGCGCCTCGATTTTGCCAGCCGCAAGGAGGGCGTCTGCGGGCATGGCCTGGTCGGCTATACGTCGACCGAGACGCATTCCTGTGTCGCGCGGGCCTTCGACCTTGTCGGCCTCGGCACGGATGCCCTGCGGCGAATCCCGGCGAATGACCGGTTCGAGATCGACATGGACGCGCTGAAGGTGGCGATTGCGAAGGACCGCGCAGACGGGCTGACGCCATTCGTCGTGATCGGCACGGCGGGAACCGTGAATGTCGGCGCGATCGATCCGCTCGAAGACCTCGCCGACCTCGCGAAAGCGGAAAACCTCTGGTTCCATATCGATGGCGCGTTCGGCGCGCTGGGTGTGCTGTCGGAGCGGGCGCGGGGCCGGCTGACCGGGATCAAGCGGGCAGATTCGCTGGCCTTCGATTTCCACAAATGGATGCACGTCAATTATGATGCCGGCTTTGCCCTGATCCGGGACGAGACGCTGCACCGCGCCGCCTTCACCGACCGGCCGGATTATTTGAAGGCCAAGGAACGCGGGCTGGCAGGCGGAAACCCGTGGCCGGTGGAATACGGGCCGGAACTCTCGCGCGGATTCCGGGCGCTGAAAGTGTGGGCGCAGCTGGCCGAGTTCGGCACCGAGCGGCTCGGGCAGATGATTACCCGCAACTGCTATCAGGCATCCTATCTGGGCGAGCAGGTGGCCAGGACGCCGGGACTGGAATTGCTGGCGCCGGTGGCGCTGAACATCTGCTGCTTCCGGCATGTGGTCGATGGCCTGCCGGGCCCTGTGCTCGACGCGATGAACGATGAGATCGTGATCCAGTTGCAGGAGCAGGGGATCGCGGCCCCGTCGACGACGCAGCTTCATGGCCGGACGGCGATAAGGGTGAACATCACCAATCACCGCACGGCGCGCAAGGACCTCGATATATTGCTGGCCGAGATCGTGCGGATCGCGGCGTCGCCGGAAGTAGCGGCGGTGCGGGAGGCGGCGCTGAAGGCCTGACGGACGCCGCACGCGCGAACCTGTGTCACAAAACCGGAGGCTGTTTCGTCATGGGAGCAGCGAGAAGGAGATGGCCGATGTGGCGCGGAATATTGATTGGGGTGGCGATACTGAATTTGGGGCTGGCCGGCTATATAGGGTTTGCCCCGCATGCCTGGTATGAGCGCACGCCCGGCGTGGCGATGGTGGGGCCGTTCAACCTGCATTTCATCCGGGATGTGGCACTGGCCTACCTGGCCAGCGCGGCGGCGCTCGGCTGGGGCGCCTGGAAGCGCGATGTCACGGCGGCCGTGTTCGGCGCGGCCTGGCCCTGTTTCCATGCACTGTTCCACATCTGGATCTGGTTTGGCCGCGGTGTGCCGTTCGATGAGATCGCGCTGGTCAACCTTGTCGGCATCCAGTTGCCGGCCTGGCTGGCATTGATAGCGGCCTTGCAGTTCCAGTCGGCGAGGGCGGTGCGATGATCGGATGGTTCCTGAACAGGCAGGCGCGCGCCTTCGGCAAGCGCTATGACTATGACACGGCCTATATGTATGACGTGATCAACACGTCGTCCAAGGCCGGGATGCGCATGGCGGCGTTCCCCTACGCGACCGGCTTTCGCGGACCACCGGCGGCAGGTGAAGTCATGGCAGGCGCGATGCTGGCCTCGACGCTGGACGGCGATTGCGGGCCGTGGGCGCAGCTCGTCGTCAACATGGTGATTCAGGCCGGCGGCAACCCGGCAAAGCTGCAGCTCTGCGCCGAAGGCCGGGACGCCGAGGCCGGCGATGTCGGCATGGGATTCCGGTTTGCGAAGGCGGCGATTTCAGGTGATCCGATAGCGGATGACCTGCGCGCGGAGATCGAGGCCCGGTTCGGGAAAGAGGCGGTCGTGGCGGCGTCATTCGCGGCGGCGACGGGTCGGTGGTATCCTGTGTTCAAACGCGGCCTCGGCCATGGCATGGCCTGTACGCGGCTGCAATTTGGCGACGTGCCAGTGGAGGTGAGAAAGGCGTCATGAATCCGGCCACGGCGATCTTCGAAGCGGAGCGGCCCAAGCTGACGGCGCTGTGCTACCGGATGCTCGGCGAGCGGGCCGGGGCCGAAGACGCCGTGCAGGATACATGGCTGCGCTGGTCGCGGATTGATCCGGGGGCGATTGACAATCCGGCCGCGTGGCTGAGGCGGACGGCGACCCATATCGCGATCGATGCGCTACGCGCAGCGCGGGTGAAGCGGGACGCCTATCCGGGGCCGTGGTTGCCTGAACCGCTGTTTGCCGCAGAGGCGGAGGCAGCCGGTGCCCGGTTCGAGATTGCACAGGAGTGCGAGCTGGTGCTGCTATGGGCGATGGAGCGGCTGAGCGCAGCGGAGCGGGCGGCCTTCATCCTGCGCGAGGCGTTCGATGCCGGATATGACGAGATCGTGGCGACGCTGGGAAAGTCCGAAGCGGCGTGCCGCCAGCTGGTCAGCCGAGCGCACAGGCGGCTGCAGGAAAGCGGGCCGCGATTTGATGCGCCGGATGGCCAGGTGCGTGAGCTGATCGCGCGCTTCCTGTCGGCGGTTGCGGCGGACGATTTCGAGGCGGCGCGGCAATTGCTGGCGCCCGGCGCTACGGCGCTGAGCGATGGCGGGCGCAAGGCGAGCGCTGCGCTGCGGCCATTGGTTGGCGCGCAGGACATCCTGACCGTGTTTGCATCCGTGATGCGCCGGTCGGGCGCGGCAACGGACTGGCGGCTGGGTGTGGTCGAGGTCAATGGCGCGCCGGCGCTTTTGCGCTGGCTCGGCGGCCGGATCGACTTCGTGCTGACACTGGCGCCGGATGCGTCCGGGCGGATCGCCTGGCTCTACATCATGCGCAATCCCGACAAGCTGCCGGTTGCGGCCTACCAGTAGGTTTGCATGATCTCTTTTGCCCAGCCGGGTTCGCGCATTTGCCCACGCGGCTGGAAGCCCGACATGACCGGTTTGATGTCGAGCACGGGCGTGCCGTCGATCGCGTCGAGACCCTTGATATGGAGCACAGTGCCGTCGACGGAGAGGATCTCGCAGATCGTGGCGCCGAGACGGTTGGGGCGGTTCTTGCCGCGCTGGGCAAAGATGCCGATCTTCGGCCAGTCTGTGTTGCCTCGCGGGTAGCGCGCGCCGGTGACGATCTTGGCGTCGGGCACCTGGTCGAACAGGAAAATCACTTCGGCATGGGAGAAGGTTTCCAGCCCCATCAGCGCTTCGGCATCGAACAGGGCGGTATCGAGTTCAATGCGGGCGGGGACGGAATCCCAGTCATCATCGATGGCTTCCGACCGGTCGCAGCGGACGTGGCCGACCGGTTTCATCAGGAACGGATCAGGCATCGCACATCTCCCTGAAAAATGGGACAGCTACAAGCTTATCGGGAAATCCGGAAATGGCCTATTCTGTCGATTCTTCCCTTGCCGCTGGGTCAAAGAAGCGTCACAAACGCTCACCATGGATTGGGGCAAATTGAAATCCTTTCACGCGGCAGCCGAAGCGGGCAGCCTGACGTCCGCAGGCGAGCGCCTGGGGATATCGCAGTCGGCTGTGTCGCGCCAGATTGCGGCGCTGGAGGAGCAGTTGGGTGTGTCCCTGTTCCAGCGCCATGCGCGAGGACTGGTGATGACCGATAGCGGGCATACGCTTTTCCGGTCGACGATGGAGATGGCGGCGGCCGCCGCGATGGCGGGCACCGCGCTCAAGGACCAGCAGGAAACCCCGCAAGGCGAGCTGATCGTGTCGGCGCCGGTGGCTTTTGGCTCGACCTGGCTGGTGCCGCGGCTCGGCAGCTTTTCGCGCAAGCATCCCGACCTGCATCTCGACCTGCGTCTGGAAGACAGGGAATATGACCTGTTGAAGCTGGAAGCCGAATGCGCAATCCGGCTATGGGCGGCGGACAAGGCCGACCTGATCCAGCGCAAGCTCGGCACCGTGGCGACGAGCCTGTATGCCTCGCCGGAATACCTGAAGCAGAAAGGCGTGCCGCGCACGCCGCAGGATCTCGATAATCACCGCATCATTGCCTATGGCGACGAAAGCTCGCTGCTCAACGTGATGAGCTTTGCCTGCCGGGTGGGCCGCGATGACAGCCCGCCGCGCCCGGCGTCGCTGAAGCTGAACAATGTCTTCGCCATGCTGCGGGCCGTGGATGCCGGGCTCGGCATTGCCGATGTGCCTGATTACATGGCGAGCGCGATGCCGCGGCTGGTGAAAGTTCTGCCGGACCATGTCGGGCCGATCTTCGATCTCTACTTCGTTTATCCGAGCGACCTGCGCCGATCCAAGCGTGTGGCGGCGTTCCGTGACTTCGTGACAGCCGAGACGGAGCCGTTGCGACGGCCATCCATGCACCAAAGCTAATGTTACGGTTTTGTTAGATGCATATTTGCATGGGTGAGCTGCGGTCATGCAGGTTGCGCCGCAGGCTACAATCCCTATTTAGCATGTATGCCAAGGGCCCCGGGCATTTCCCAATCTCCTCCGGTTGGGCGTTTCCTCCCCCCTTCGGGGCCCGATACTCAAACCCGGCGCGTTCATTCGCAGCCGGGTTTTTTTGCTTTGGATTTGGGGCACGGGCACGGGCCGCGCGCAGGGGGTTCCATGGCACAGGGCCCGTCCTTCGACTTCGCTCAGGATAAGCCCCTGAGGTGGCATCTTGTCCGGCAGTGGCGCTAGCCCGGCGGCGCTGTCGCTTTGTGGAACGCGGCGTCGTTGAAGAAGCGCAGGTCCTGTTTGACCATGGGTTCGAGGCGCTTGCGGTTGATGCCGGGAATTTTCAGGAAGGCGAACGCGACCGGGCGCGGATGGCCTCTGGCCTTGCGCCGGGCGATCCAGCGAGCGAAGCGTTTGGCGTCGGCTTCGGGTTGGTCGATGACGGCCTGAAGGGCGCGGATGCGCGGGCCAGTA
>NZ_JBDNGN010000028.1:0-42730 GCF_041689225.1 Hyphomonas sp.
AAAACTGAAACGCTCTAGCGCGGCGGGCCGAAAAGTGACCCGAGGTTTTCGGGGACACGCCGCGACCCATAAATATCTGCGACCTCAGTCGCCAAGCACGCGATCGACGTCATAGGCCGCAATCGTCGCGAGGTTGACGATGTCGCCAACCGTGGCACCGAGCGATGCGATCTGGACCGGTTTCTCGAGACCCAGCAGCATCGGCCCGATCACGGTTGCCCGGCTCATCGATTCCAGCAGCTTGGTCGAGATCGACGCCGCGTGGATGGCGGGCATGACCAGCACGTTGGCCGGGCCCTTGAGGCGCGAGAACGGATAGAGCAGGGAATGGTTCGGGTTGAGCGCGATGTCTGCATTCATGTCGCCTTCGTACTCGAAGTCGACACCCGGCATCTGGTCAAGAATCGTGACCGCCTCGCGCACTTTCTCGCCGCGTTCGCCCATCGGATTGCCGAAGGTCGAATAAGAGAGGAATGCGACGCGAGGAACAAAGCCCATGGTGCGTACGGCTCCGGCGGCCTCGAGGGCGATGTTCGCCAGGTCTTCGCCTTGCGGCAATTCGGTCACGCTTGTGTCGGCGATGAACACGGTCCTACCGCGGTTGATCACCATGGACATGCCCATCAGGGCCTTGCCCGGCAGGGCGTCCAGCACGAGTAGTGCGTCGTTCAGCGCCACGTCATAATTGCGGGTCACGCCCGTTACCATGCCGTCCGCGTCACCATTCTTTAGCATGCAACAGCCAAAGATGTTGCGGTCCTGGTTCACCAGACGCTGGACATCTCGCTTCAGGTAGCCATCGCGCTGCAGGCGGGAATACAGGAGATCGGTATAGATCGGATTGTTGTCAGACAGGCGTGCATTGATGATTTCCAGCGTACCGGCCGGCACACCCATTTGCTCCATCATCCGTTCAACCTGGGCTTCGCGGCCGATCAGGATCGGATGGCCGAGTCCCTGGTTCTTGAAGCTGAAGGCGGCGCGCACGACGGCGGGTTCTTCGCCCTCGGCGAATACGATGCGACGCTGGACATCCTTGGCGCGGGCCTGAACGCCCTGAAGGAAAGCCGCAGCCGGATCGGCCCGTCGCACCAGTGAGGCGCGATAGGCATCCATGTCAGCGATTGGAATGCGCGCGACGCCCGTATCCATCGCGGCCTGTGCCACGAAAGGCGGAATGAAGCTGATGAGGCGCGGGTCAAATGGGCTGGGAATGATATAGTCGCGGCCGAAGCTGGGGCGCGCGCCGTGATAGGCAGCGGCCACTTCGTCCGGCACGTCCTCGCGGGCAAGTTCCGCCAGCGCCTGGGCCGCAGCCACCTTCATTTCCTCATTGATGCCCCGTGCGCGCACGTCCAGCGCACCGCGGAAGATATAGGGGAAGCCCAACACATTATTGACCTGGTTGGGATAGTCCGAACGGCCCGTCGCGATGATCGCATCGTCACGCACAGACTTGATGTCTTCCGGCGTGATTTCCGGGTCCGGGTTTGCCATGGCGAAGATGATCGGGTTCTTGGCCATGGATTTGACCATGGCTTTCGAAATGGCGCCCTTGGCCGAGAGACCGAGGACACAGTCGACGCCCTCCATGGCTTCGCTCAGTGTACGCTTAGACGTCTTGACGGCGAAGGCGGACTTGAACTGGTCCATACGCTCGGTGCGGCCTTCATAGACAACGCCGATAGAGTCACACATCAGGATGTTCTCTGCCTTGACGCCGAGATGGCAGATCAGGCCCGCCACGGACAGGCCCGCCGCGCCGGCGCCCGAGACGGCCACGGTTAGGTCTTTCAGCTCGCGCCCGGTGATGTGGCAGGCATTGATAATGCCTGCGGCAGCGATGATTGCGGTGCCGTGCTGGTCATCATGGAACACCGGAATGTCGAGTTCTTCGCGCAGGCGGCTTTCGATAATGAAGCAGTCTGGCGAACCAATATCCTCGAGGTTGATGCCACCCCAGGTGTCGCCGATATTGCGGACAGTGCGGATGAAATCCTCCACGTCTGTCGTATTCACTTCGATATCGACACTGTCGATGTCGGCAAAACGCTTGAACAGGACGCACTTGCCTTCCATCACCGGCTTGGACGCCATCGGGCCGAGATTTCCGAGCCCGAGAATCGCCGTACCGTTCGTAATCACTGCAACCATGTTGCCCTTCGACGTGTAATCATACGCCTTGTCCGCATCCTCGGCGATGGCCAGGACAGGAATTGCGACGCCCGGGCTGTAGGCCAGTGACAGATCACGCTGCGTGCCCATGGGCTTTGTCGGCGCCATGGAAATCTTGCCCGGAGTCGGCTTTGAATGGAAATCGAGCGCTTCCTGGTCAGTGAAGCTTGGGCGCTTGGTTGTCATGGGAAAGGGTGGTCCGATGCTAACGAGTGAAAGGGTGGCTAGCGGTTGACCCTATGCCTCGCCGCCGAGCGTGCCAACCGCAAATATGGTCCATGTCGTCGCTGTTTCTGGCTATTTTATGGCGAGCGACAGCGTGAACGCTTTGCGAATCTGCAGCCGAGGCGCTAGCGTCCGCCTCCATGGCCGATACTGCGATTCCCTCGAAAAAGGTTGCCGTGAAAGGCAACGAGCCGACGCCGTTCATGGTGCAATATCTCGGCATCAAGGCGCGCCACCCCGACGCGCTGCTTTTCTTCAGGATGGGAGACTTTTACGAGCTCTTCTTCGACGATGCCGTCGAAGCGTCCCGAATCCTCGACATTACGCTGACGTCGCGCGGCGAGCATGATGGCAAGCCCATCCCGATGGCCGGTGTTCCCTATCACGCGGCTGAAGGCTACCTCGCCCGCCTTATCAAATCCGGTGCGCGCGTAGCGGTATGCGAGCAGACGGAGAGCCCGGCCGAAGCGAAGAAGCGCGGGTCGAAATCCATCGTCAATCGCGACATCGTCCGGATCGTCACGCCGGGCACATTGACCGAGGATTCCCTGTTGCCAGCGCGGCAGGGCCAGGCCCTCGCTGCGGTCGCGCTGGCCAATGGCGGCGCCGATGCAGCGATTGCGGTGTGCGACGTGTCGACGGGGCGCTTCGATGTCGCGCCGGTCGCCCCGGGCGCATTGGCTGATGCCTTGCTTGGCTGGCCGCTTCGCGAACTGCTTGTCAGCGCGACAGATATGGACCGTCCGGCAATCGCTGCGGTCGTATCCGCCGCGAGTGCGCCAGTGACCGAACGGCCGGCCCGGGCCGCGACACCGAAAACAGGCGAAGCCCTGCTCAAGCAGACATTCGAGGTCGCGGCGCTCGAGGCCTTCGGGGATTTCTCCAAGGCTGAGCTCTCGGCCATCGGCCTGCTGCTCGACTATGTGCTGCTCACACAGGCCGGCGCCGATATCCGCCTCGACCCACCCCAGCGCCCGCCCGCCAGCGGGCATCTCGCGATTGACCCGGCGACCCGCGCCAGCCTCGAAATCGACCGCGCGATGAACGGCGCGCGCGACGGTTCGCTCCTTGCCACCATCGACCGCACCGTTACCGCCCCCGGGGCCCGCCTGTTGGCCACCCACCTGTCACGCCCGTCGCTCGACCGCAGCGAAATCGAGTCCCGACTCGAAGCTGTGGCCTGGCTCGTTGAGGATAAGGATGTTCTGGACGCGCTTCGCCGTCGTCTGAAGGCGGCACCTGACCTCGAACGCGCCCGCACGCGGCTTCGGCTCGGACGGGGCGGGCCGCGTGACCTGCAGGCCATCGGGCGCGCCTTGTCGGCGGGCGATGCCGCCGCACGCGAACTTGCCACTGTTGAGGGCGGCGTCCCGGCGCGCCTGGAGGCGGCCATAAGGGTGCTTTTGCTGGCGAATACGCCTGACCTCAAGGCATTCGCCTCGGACCTGGCGCAGGCCCTGAATGACAGCCTTCCCATGCTGGCCCGCGACGGCGGGTTCATCGCGCCCGGATGGGACAGTGCGCTCGATGATGCGCGCGGCTTGCGGGATGACAGTCGCCGCATAATCGCCGAATTGCAGGCGCGCTACGCGAGTGAGACCGGCATCTCCGCGTTGAAGATCAAGTTCAACAATGTGCTCGGCTATTTCATCGACGTCCCGGCCCGGCATGGCGATGCCCTGATGGCGCCGCCGCTGTCGGAGACGTTCATCCACCGTCAGACCCTGGCCGGGAATGTCCGCTTTTCGACGCGTGAACTGTCCGACCTTGCGGGCCGCATTTCGCGTGCCGAACAAGAAGCAAAGGCGCGTGAAGGTGAATTGTTCAACGGGTTCTGCGCTGGCGTTGACGCGCTCAATGAAACACTCGCGACATCTGCCCACGCGATTGCCGACCTTGATGTCGCCGGGGCCAATGCTGCCTGGGCGATCGAAATTGACGCTGTCAGGCCCGAGCTTGCCGACACGCCTGTATTCGAGGCCAGAGGCCTTTGCCATCCGGTCGTCGAAGCGGCGCTGAAACGCGATGGCAAAGGCTTCACCGCGAACGACTTGAACCTTGATGCGGGTGGGGAAGGGCGCGCGCGGCTCCTGCTCGTTACCGGTCCGAACATGGCGGGCAAATCGACCTATTTGCGGCAGGCCGCCCTGGCAGTCATCATGGCACAGGCGGGCTGCTTCGTGCCGGCCAAGTCGATCCGGCTCGGCCTGGCTGACCGGGTATTTTCACGCGTCGGCGCCTCGGACGATCTTGCCCGGGGGCGGTCGACCTTCATGGTCGAGATGGTCGAGACGGCCGCGATCCTGACGCAGGCGACGCCCGCGAGTTTCGTCATCCTTGATGAAGTGGGACGTGGAACGTCTACGTACGATGGCCTTGCGATCGCTTGGGCCGCCGTTGAACACCTGCACGGCGTCAATGCCTGCCGCGCCCTGTTTGCCACCCATTATCATGAGCTCACGCAGCTGGCAGAAGACTTGCCGGGCGCAGCCAATGCGTCCCTGCGTGCCCGTGAATGGAAGAACGATCTCGTTTTCCTGCACGAGATGCAGCTCGGCCCGGCCGACCGGTCTTACGGCGTTCAGGTCGCGCGTCTTGCCGGCTTGCCGAAGCGTGCTGTGGCGCGCGCAGCGCAGATTCTCAAGCGGCTCGAGGCCGATCCGAAAACGGCCGACAACCTTCCTCTGTTCGCGGCAGTGTTGGGGTCGGCACAGGAATCTGGCACCGACGACGCGCCCTCAGTTTCCTCCCGGCTTGATCAAATACTCGACGATGTCGACCCCGACGCCCTGACGCCGCGCGAAGCACTGGATATTGTTTATCGCCTGAAAGCGGAATCAAAAAAATCCTGATTCATTCGCAAATTTGTTGGACGCCTATGATGATGAGATTAGTGTCATCGTCAGGTCGCTGGCTCCAGGCCGTCGGCTGACAATCCGGGATGAAGCGCATCCAAGAAAAGCGCTCACCCCTCGTGGACGTCAAAAACCGGAGGCACAACCATGATTGGCAAGGCAGGAAATATCACCGAAGTCACGCTTTCCCGCGCACAGATCCGCCTTGAATTGGAGAGCGCTCGAAAGACCGTCGATCGCCTCGCCCGCACAATTCAGCTGGTCGGTGATGCAGGCGTGGCTGATTCGGAAACGTCCAACGAGTTGGACGTCCATCTTGGCGCCGCCTATGCCGCTGCCCATCGGTGGCTGCTGGAATCGCGTCTGCAGGCGGCCGGGACCGGCATCGGCGTCGTGCCCTGAGCGCCCTTCAGGACGACTGGTTCAATTCGAGCGCTTGCAGCACGCGGACAGCGGTCTGCAGGTCGTCGGCGTCGCCGAGCTGGTCGATGAGCTTTTTCGCATCGCGCCTAAGGTCTTTGATCCGGAGACGCGTCTCGGCCACAGGCGATTTCTTGCCGAACGGCTCGAACGGTTCGTAGAAAAAGTTGATTGGTTTTTTCAGCGCGATGGCCACTTCGCGAAGCCGTCCGGCCGACATGCGGCTGTGACCGGCTTCGTATTTCTGGATTTGCTGGAATGTTACGCCGAGGAGTTGGGCGAGCCCATCCTGCGTGAGCCCCATTTCGCGACGCCCTTGGCGAAGCTGCTGACCAACGAAACGATCTGCATCGGTTGGCTTTCTGGCATCGTGGCCAGCATGTTTGGCTGCTTTCAACATAATAAATCCAACTACTCTGTATATGCTATCCAAAACAAGCAGATTGCGCAGGTGTTTGGACGGATTCAGTATGTATCACTGCAAAAAGATCGAAAACTCCCTCCTGACAAGGAGGGTTCCGCTAGGGAAGAGCAGCTATTCTGCTGCGTCGATTGCCCCGCCAAGGGCGAGATAGAGCGCGATTCGCGATTCGGTTTCGGCGCGCCGTAGTGCGAGAAGTGTGCGGTCCGCCTGAAAACTACGTTGCCGGAATGTCAGCACATCGAGCAGATCGATAGCGCCTTCCTTGTATTGGATTTCAGCGAGTTGCAGCGTTTCGCGCGCATTTCTGGCGGCCGTCTCCACAAAGCCCGCACGGTTTCGCAAGGTTGCGACATCGTCCAGGCGGCCTTCGACATCTGCATAAGCGTCCAGGACGCTTGCGCCATAATTGGCCAGCGCGATTTTGCCGCCGGCCTCTGCGGCGTCGATCCGCGCGTCCGTCAGGCCGCCGTCAAACAGCGTGTCGGCCAGCCGGATTCCAAGCGAGAGGGCAAGCGCCGCCGGGTCCAGCGCATCGCCCAGAGTGTCTGTTGCACTCGAGACGCCGCCTGATAGCGACAGGCTGGGCCAGCGCCCGCCGCGGACGGCGTCTGTACTGGCAAAGGCAGACCGTACGCCGGCTTCAGCGGACAGCACATCCGGGCGTCGGCGAAGCAGGTCGGCAGGGCGTCCCGCAAGAATGATATCCTCGATTTCGGGCAGTGTATCCGGCACGGTCATCGTGCCTGATGGATAGCGACCGAGCAGGACTTCCAACCCGCGGATCGCACTGCGCTGTAAAGCAAGCGCCAGTTCCAGTGAATCGCGTGCACTGGCCACGTCTGACTCGGCGAGCACCTGCTCGCGGCGGTCGGCCGCGCCGAGATCGTAGCGCACATTCACGATCCGCACGGTCTCCACCTGAGCGGCAAGCGTGGCGCGCGACAGTTCAACCTGATGGCCCGCATCGATCGCAACCGCATAGGCGCGCGCGACACTGGCAGCGATGGACTCTCGGCTGGCACGATAAACGGCCCGGGCGCTTTGGAGGTCGAATTCCGACGCCAGGATATCCGACCGGATCGCGCCCCACAGGTCGGCTTCCCAACTCGCATCGAGACTCGCGCTATAGCGCTCTGCGAGGTCGAAATCCTCGAAGTCGGACGATCCGCTGGCGCCTGCGCCCGCACTGATGCTTGGCAACAGGCCTGACCGGGACTGGCGCAGGAAGGCTTCGGAGCGCCGCACGCTTTCCGCGCTCGCTCGCAGGCTCGGATTGGCGGCGAGCGCTTCACTCATCAACGCGAGCAATGTTTCGTCATGAATGATACCGGCCCAATTTGCGGCGATTTCGCTGTCCGTTTCAGGACCGAATGCCCAGGCATCCGGCGCACTCAGTGCACCCTGCTCCTGCGTGATCAAAGCCTGTGGCGACTGCCGGGCAATCGTTGACGCGCAGGCCGGTACAATCGTCGCCAACAGGACCAGTGCGAGGGCAGGGGTTGTCTTATTCATGTCTGAGAGCCTCGATGGGGTTGAGTCGCGCCGCCTGCCGGGCGGGAAAGAATCCGAAGAACAGGCCGATCAGTGCCGACGCGCCAATGGCTATGATTGCAATGCGCGGGGAAATCTCAACAGGAAACTCCCCGAGTTTGGCTGCAAGGTTCGCGGCGCCCACGCCGAGGGCAGACCCGATCAGCCCGCCAAGCAGGCACAGGGCGAGCGCTTCGGCGAGAAATTGCCCGAGAATGTCGATTCCGCGTGCACCGACGGCCATCCGCAATCCGATCTCCCGTGTGCGCTCTGTCACCGATACGAGCATGATATTCATCACGCCCACGCCGCCTACGATCAGCGAGACCGCCGCAGTGAAAGCGAGCAGCACGCCGAACGTTGCCTGCGTGCTCGAGCGGGCGCGAATGAAGTCGGCAATATTGAACACGCGGAAATCGTCGGCGCCACCGGGCGGAATGCGCCGGATTTCGCGGAGGCGATCTTCCAGCTGTTCCTGCGCGCGCGTCATGTCATAGCCGTCTGCGATGCCGACTTCCATGCCGGTCACGTATTTGGCCACGGTCGGGTTGCCCCCGGTGATCCGGTTGCGGGCGGTGTTGATGGGAACGATGATCACGTCGTCCCGGTCGCCGCCGGGGCCGGCGGATGCGCCGCGGGACTCCAACACGCCGATGATTTCCAGCGGCACATTGTTCGCCCGGATCGTCTGGCCGACGGGATTGGTGCCTTCAAACAGGTTGTCGGCCACCGTCTTTCCGATAATCGCGACCGCTGCGCCGGAACTCACTTCGCGGTCATCGAAAAACCGCCCTTCAGCTGCGCTCAGCGACTGGGTGATGAAATAGTCCGTATTGGTCCCGTACAGACTGGTCGACCAGTTGTCCTGGCCGGAGATGACGGTGACAGAGCCTGAATTGCGGGCCGCGACGGCCGTGACGAACGGTTCCTGCCGGATCAGTTCGATGTCGGCATCCGTGAAGGGCTGGTCCGACGACGCGCCGCCCGAGCGTGGCCCGCGCCGGGATGCTCCGGGATAGATGGTCAGGTTGCTCGCGCCCAGGCTGGCGATCTGTTCGTCCACCTGCTTGGCCGCCCCTTCGCTGATCGCCATCATGGCCATCACCGAAGCAACGCCGATCATGATGCCCAGCATCGTGAGGAAACTGCGCAAGGGATTGGAAATCAGGGCCTCGATTGCCGATTGCAGGGCGACACGGATTTTCATGCGCTTTTCCTTTCATCGCGTTCGACTTCACCGTCGCGGAAACGGATCTGGCGCGACGCATAGGCAGCGACTTCCGGTTCATGCGTCACCAGGATCACCGTGATGCCCTCTGACGAGAGCCCTGTTAGCAGGTCCATGATTCCTTCTGATGTCTTTGTATCCAGCGCACCGGTCGGCTCGTCCGCCAGCAGGATTGACGGTCGCCCCGCCAGGGCCCGGGCAATCGCCACGCGCTGTTGCTGGCCGCCCGACAATTGCATCGGCCGGTGATCCATCCGGTCTCCCAATCCCACCATTTCCAGGCATTCACGGGCCCGCGCGGCCGGGTCTTCGATCGGTTTCCGGGAATAGAGCAGGGGCAGTTTTACATTGGCGAGCGCGGTAGCCCTGTGCAGCAGGTTGAACTGCTGGAAGACAAAACCGATTGTCTCATTCCTGAGGTCGGCCAGTTCGTCACGGTTCAATTGCGATAGAGGCCTGCCCTTGATCGTCAGTTCGCCACTGGTTGGCACGTCCAGTGCGCCGATCAGGTTCATCAAGGTCGATTTGCCCGAACCGGACGGCCCCATGATGGCGGTCATTTCGCCGTCGAGGAAATCGAGGTTCACGCCGCGCAAGGCAAAAACATCCTGCGTGCCCATCCGGTACACCTTGGTCAGTTCCCGGCAGGTTATGATGGGTGTTGCCGCGCTCGGCATGTCTATTTGTCCGTCGCGGCGAGTGTCAGTCGCGTGACAAATACGTCGCCTTCGTCGGCGCCGTGCAGGATTTCGATGTTTTGTCCATCAGTCAGTCCAACCGATATCGAGACCGTTTTCAGTGTGCCGTCGCCAACAGGTTGGTATAGCTCGATCCGGCGTTGGGATTCGCGTTCATTGATCGTCTTCTGTACAACGGCGAGTTCCTCCCGGGTGAGATTGTCGCGCAGCACCTTGTCCATGCGGGACTGGATTCGTGCGCGCATGACAGACCGTTCGAACGTCGCGCCAGCCTCTCCCATGCTCTCGCGGACCTTTTCCATTTCAGCTGTCATTTCAGCCAGGATCTTCTCCTTGCGGGCCGCGTCCATATCGAGCCCGACGAGCAGGGCTTCACCAGGATTGCCCCCCGCACCCGCTGGTCGCGCGTTGCGCCGCTCCTGTGTGTTGTCGCCCGCTTCGCCCGACACAACGGTAATGCCCTCGCTCGGCGGCCGGAACCGCACCGCCGATTCCACCAGGCGCAGCACGCCCTCGCGCTTCTCGGCGGTTATTTCTACATTGGCCGTCATACCCGGAAGCAGGCGGCCCGACCGGTTTTCCGCCGCGATCACGACCGTGTAGGTCACGACATTCGACAGGGTTTCGGATGCCAATCGCACCTGTTCCACGGTGCCCTGGAAGGTCTCATTCGGATAGGCGTCCACCTTGAACGTGGCCGGGTCGCCGGCATCGATCCTGCCAATGTCGGATTCAACCACGGCGGCATCGATGCGGATGTCCTCGAGGTTTTGCGCGATCTGGAACAGGATCGGCGCGGAGAAGGACGCGGCAACCGTCTGGCCGACATCGACCGAGCGTTCGATCACGACGCCGTCGATGGGAGAGCGAATGATGGTACGATCAAGATCAAGTTGCGCCGTTTGCAGCGAGGCCTGACGCTGATTCAATGTCGCCTGCGACGAGCGAAGCTGGGCGCGCGAAACATCCAGAGTCGCCTTGGCCACGGCAAGGGCCCGCTCGGCATCTTCCAGCGAAAACTGCGCGATGGCGTCCTGTTCATACAGCGCCTTCACACGGTTGAAGTCCTTCTCGGTCTGGGCGAAGCTCGCCTCGGCCGATGCGATATTGGCCCGCTGGACGTCCAGGCTCGCCCGCGCGCTGGCAATATCCGCCTGCGCTGAAGCCACCCGACTCTCGAACGTTTGCGGGTCGATCCGCGCGATGATATCGCCTTCCTTCACCTCGGAATTATAGTCGGCGTTCAGTTCCACGATCTGGCCGGAAACCTGCGAGCCGACTTCGACCGTCGTCAGCGCCCGAACAGCGCCTGAGGCCGTGACCAGCCGGGCCACATCACCGCGTTCAACCGCCGCTGTCTCCAGCGTGAAATCCCCCGGCCTCGTATCGCCGGAACCGCGCAGGAACAGGGCCCAGAAGACAATCAGCACCACCAGGCCACCAAGGCCGTAGATGAGTCGTCGGTCAATTTTGCGGATCAAGGTAAAGCACTCGCTCTTGCGTTTGGGTCGAAGCCTCACCCGACCGGCGCGCATATCAGCGGCAGGACGAGTACGAAATCAATGTGGAGCGTTGCAACGCGCCTGCCAGATCAAACGTCCGTGGCGTGCAATTCCGTCATCTCCAGCTGCAAATACAGGCACAGGGCACGGAAAATCAGTTTGAAAGAGCCTGTTGGCCTATTTTTTGGGGTCGAGGCGGATGATGTCGTCATCCGCTGCGCCAGCCTCGGCGGCGGGAAGTCCATCAAGCACTGCGGTGTCTTCCGCAAGATCGAGATTGAACGCCGGATCTCCGCCGAAATCGCCGCCACCAAGCGCGCCGGACCCTATCAGCCGCGACTCGCCCGTATCGCCGCCCAGGTTCAGGTTGAAGCTGCCGGTCGACGCCCCCGTGTCAGCCGTCGGGCTCGGTAGCGAGAGGTTGAGCGTGCCCACTGTCGTATTGTCGGCTGAAACCGTCTGGATATCCGCCGCGTCGGTATCCGCAGCCTGTGAACAGGCGACGCCGGCAAAGGCAAGCGAGGCGAGGGCGAAAGCAGTGATCGATTTCATGTTCATGCACCTGATCTTGCAGCGGCCATCAGCGGTCCGCAAGCTTCTGTTGCACAACGTCCCAGAAAATGGCGGCGGTATCAATGCCGGACAGGGCCTTGATGGCCTGGACGCCGGTTGGAGACGTGACGTTGACCTCGGTCAGGCGCCCGCCGATCACGTCGATTCCGGTCAGGACCAGCCCGCGGCGCTTCAGTTCCGGGCCGATAATATCGCAGATCCTGCGGTCAGCATCGCTGAGGGCCGACTTTTCCGCCGTTCCGCCGACCACGAGGTTTGACCGCACCTGGCCAGCCTGGGGCCGCCGGTTGATGGCGCCAACAGGCTCACCATCGACCAGCATGATTCGCTTGTCGCCTTCGCTGACCGCCGGAAGGAAGGCCTGAACCATGACGGGTTCGCGCGACCGAGTGAAGAAGACTTCCAGCAGCGAGTCCATATTGGAATCGTCTGGCTTCAGCCGGAACACGCCGGCGCCGCCATGACCGTACAGCGGCTTGATAATGATATCCTTGTGCGTCGCGCGGAACGCCAGGATGTCCCGCACGTCACGCGACACGAGCGTTGGCGGCATGATCTCGGGATAGAGCAGGGGGAAGATCTTTTCCGGGCTGGACCGGACGCCTTCCGGATCGTTGACCACAAGGGTCTCGCCGGAAATCAGTTCCAGCAGGTGGCAAGCAGTGATGTAGCTCATGTCGAAGGGCGGATCCTGCCGCATCAGGATCACATCGAGGTCCTTGGCCAGGTCGAGTTTCACCGTCTCACCGAACAGGCCGGGCGTTCCCTGAACCCGCTGGACCTTTGCCGGTCGGGCCCAGGCCGTCACCCGGCCTTGTTCATAGGACATGTGATCGGGACCATAGACAAACAGTTCGGCGCCGCGTGCCTGCGCCACTTCAGCCAGCGCAAAGGTCGTATCGCCGTTAATCTTGACGTCTTCCAGCGGATCCATCTGGATCCCAACTCGCAATGTCATGAAATGCCCCCTCCCGTTTGATGCGGGCTGGGCAGTTACAGCTGCGCCGGACCGGTCAGTAGTTTACACCGAGCAGTTCCGCATCGGTCTCGGTTCCATATGTAGGGTTGGGCGTGGGATTGTAAGAGGGGGCGGCCTGCGTTGTCGGCTCGGCTGGCCGTTCGATGGGCTCCCGGATGCGGACATAGGATACGACCTGCTTCACACCACCGACAACGCTCGCTTCATGCGCGGCGCGTTTCAGTTCATCAGCGGTGCGCGCGGTCCCCATCAGGTAAACGACGCGGTCATAGGTCTCGATATTGTAGTTCAGGCTCTTCACCGTGCTCGAACCGATCAGGCGTGCGCGCACGCGACCTGAAATGACTTCGTCCGACACATTTGCGATGAAGCCACCGGCCGGTTCGATCTTGATCTCGTTGGCGACATCATGCGCGCGCGTTGACGTCCAGGCGATTCCCTCCGCCTCGACCCGGTCTGTGGGGTCATCGACGCGTCCGGACAACAGGACGAGCCCGCCATTCACTTCGACATCCACTTGGCCAAAACGGTTGATGCTCTCAGACAGCAGCTTCGCCTTGATTTCGCCCGACGTTGTCGTGTCATCGACCGCTTCGCCCAGTGTCTTGTCTTGCGCGGCGGCCAGGCCCACGGCTCCCAACGCGCCGACAGCTGCGACGGCGCATCCCCCCAGTGGCATTGCAAGCAGGAGGGCGGCGGCGGCGAGTCGCAGGGTCATAATGTACACTCCAATGGCAGGCGGACCGGTAATCCGTAGGATCAGACTGTTCCAGACTTAAGGCGAAATTCTGGCAGGGGGCAAGAAAAACACCGCCAGGACTGCAATTGTAACGACGTGTGCGCTCATGCGGGTTTGGGCTGGTTGTGCCACCCCATGCATGATAATGAGTAGCAGCCAATAATAGAAGGAACTGAGACCCTGACTTCCAGCGCCCCGCGGACACTGCCCGCAAAGAGTGCCACACTTGAAGACATCCGTACCGTCGCCGAGGCTCTTGCCAAGGCGCTTGAGGATGACAAGGCTGAAGACCTCCTGTTCATTGACCTGGACGGAAAATCTTCCCTCGCCGATTTCATGATCATTGCGTCAGGCCGTTCCGGCCGGCATGTCGCAGCGCTTGCAGACCATCTTTCCCACCAGGTGAAGAAGCTCACTGGCCGCCCGGCCAATGTGGAAGGCATGCCGAATGCCGACTGGGTCCTCATCGATACGGGCGACGTCATTGTCCACCTGTTCCGTCCGGAAGTGCGCGAATTCTACAATCTTGAAAAGATATGGGCTTCGGACACGAGTGCCCACCTCGCCACCCAGCACTAAGTACCGATGCGGCTGACAATTCTGTCTGTCGGTCGCCTGAAGTCGGGCGCCGAGCGCGAGCTCTTTGACGAATATGTCAAACGGGCCCTGCCGGTTGCACGCAGTCTTGGTTTTCGGGGCATCGAGGAGATTGAAGTCGCCAGCGGCGGCGGAATCGATGCGGAAGCCGAGCGGATTCTCGCGAAAATCCCGGCGGGCGCCAATGTCATTCGCCTTGATGAATTCGGTCGCAACACGCCATCAGCCGATTTTGCAGGCCAGCTCGCCCGGCTGCGTGACCAGGGCGTGCCCGATCTCGTATTCCTGATCGGGGGCGCGGAAGGGTATGGCGAATCTGTCCGTCGTGCGGCGCCCGATACGACGGCGTTCGGCGCACAGACCTGGCCACATCGCCTTGTCCGGGCGATGCTGGCCGAACAGGTCTACCGTGCCATGTCGATCCTGGCGGGCATGCCCTATCACAAGGCCTGACCGTTCGAGGTGGGAAAAAAGTAAAGAGGCTCCGAAGCGTAACGTGGGGGGACGCAGCTTCGAAGCCTCTTCGTAGACGGCCAGCGCTTGGGAGGGTTCGGTCGGGAGGGACCTGCCAGCCATCTAAGACAATATACGCATCAGGGGCGCGTTCGGTTCCAAACCGACCCATAAAAAGTTCAGCCGGCAAAAAGCGAAGGTGATGGTGCCAGGGCGAGCATCAGCAGGGCGGCCGTAAACAAGCCAAGCGTCGTAACAGATGCGATTTTCGTGATTGCGTTTGAATGGCTCATGTCAATCTCTTGTTCCGTCTATCTGCCCCCTAGATGGGGCGACCTGTCCGTGATGAACACTTTCTGAATGGAATAGGTTCCATGCAAGGCGCGTATGGGGCAATTTGGGGGCATGCGACGGCATGTGATTGATCCTGTAGCCGTGTCAGCCTAGACCGTCACCCGGGACGCAACTGACAAAAGGTGGGACGCCGCATGGTCACGGCCGCGAAGGATTTCCTGAAAATCTACTGGCCGCTTGTCCTCGTGGCATTTGCGGGCCTCGTGTTGACGCTTATGTTGATGGATCCGGCGCCGCCCAAGACCATCAGGTTTGCGGCGGGCCCTCTGGGAGGGGCTTATTATGCCTATGCCGAGCGGTACCAGCGCCTCCTCGGCGAACAGGACGTCAAGGTCACCCTGATCCAGACGGCGGGCTCCGTCGAAAACCTGCGCCTTCTGGACGAAGGCGGTGTCGATGTGGCGCTGGTCCAGGGCGGCCTGGCCACACCCGGCGATGCCGAAACACTGCGATCCCTCGGCGGTCTCTTTCATGAACCGTTCTGGGTGTTCGTGCGCGACGAGGCGGGCGTCAAGGATTTCGGCCAGTTGCGTGACCTGCGGATGGCCATCGGACCGGACGGTTCAGGAACGCGTCTCCTGGCCCTCGACCTGCAAGGTGAGTTTGATGGCGTCTGGCCTGCGGCCTCCCGCAACAGCCTGACGGGAACTGCAGCGGCCGGAGCCCTCATCGAAGGCAAACTCGACGCCGCCGCCTTCGCGGCCTCGCCGGACGCCGTCTACGTCCAGGCATTGCTGCGCGCGCCGGGCATTTCGCTCTTGCCGTTTGAACGCGCCGAGGCGCTGTCGCGGCGCCAGCCGGCGCTTGCCGCCGTGGTCCTGCTCCGCGGCGTGGTCGATATCGGCGCCGACCTGCCAGCCCATGATGTGTCCCTCGTTGCGCCTGTGGCGCAGCTCGTCGTCAAGAAGTCGCTGCATCCCGCGATCGAGGCGCTGCTGGTCGATTCCGCGTCCGCCATTCACCAGGATGGCAGCCTGTTTGCGCGGGCCGGGGCATTTCCCGATCCGGATTCCACCGACTTGCCAGTCAGCCGTCAGGTCCAGCGCTATTATGCGAACGGCCCATCCTTCCTGCGCCGGTATTTCTCGTTCGACCTGGCCAATTTCCTCGACCGGGCATGGATCCTCGCCATCCCGCTCCTGACGCTACTCTTCCCGCTGGTTCGGGTTGCGCCGCCGATCTATCGCTGGCGGGTGCGCCGCAAGATCTACATCTGGTACAAGGATTTGCGCGATCTTGAGGCGCGCGGCCGGGACATGCCGACAAAAGAGGAGCGCGCCGTCATCACCGACGAGTTGGAAGACCTGCAGGTCGAGATCGGCGAACTCGATGTGCCGCTGTCCTATACTGACGACCTCTACCGCCTCCGCAACCATGTCGAATTCGTCAAGCATCTCCTGATGAACACACGCCCGACACCGGGCCTCGGCGCCTAACCCAGCCCGGCCTGCTTCACGGCTGACGCATAGGTGCGCGACACCGGCGCGGCCTTGCCGGATTGCAGGACGAGCAAGAGTTTCCCGCCCTCACGCCGCGTATCGGCTACCCCATCCTTGGCCACCCACCACGACCGGTGCGTCTGTAGCCCGTCGGTTCCGCCGAGATCAGCCATCGCGTCGGCAAGGCGCATCAGGATCAGTTCTTCGCCAAGGCTCGTATGGACGCGCAGGTAGTGATCCTCCGACGACACGGCCCACAGGTTGGCCGAGCGGTATTTGACCGGAAGCTGCTGCATGAACCGCGCGACGACGTCTTGCGCCTCGGCAGCTTTCAGCAGGGGAGCCGCCGCCTGGGCCCGCGAGACGATGACGCCGCCCGTCACCATCACCGCGCACACCGCATAGACATACAGGTACTGCATGGGCAGCGCGCCAAGCGACACGCGGGCGCCAAGCACGAGGAAAAAGGCGATCAGCGAGGCGGTGACGGGCAGGGCGATCAGCGCCGCCGCCAGCGCCACCCGGACAATGAAATTCTGCTGCGCAAACCGCCAATCGAAGACGGCAGGAATGATCCATATCGCCGACACGCCACCGACGCTCATCGTCACGAGCCACATCACAAACCGCAAGACGGGATGCGAGCTGACATCATACACGCCGAACCAAGTGAATAGCGCTGCAAGCCCAACCAGGACAGCGGCAGGCCGCACAAACTGCTTCAGTCGCTCTGTCATTTCCGCAAAGCCCCCTGCATTTCGCGCTTCGTGAACCGTTCTGGCCGCATTTCGCGAAGGATTCCAGTCACTCCATGCAAACCCGGTGACGAGGGGAGGCGACAGGCGGCATGTTGGGGTCAACAGGAGTTCCCGATGACCGACCTCGCCCTTGCCACCCCCTCACCCCGCCCGCTGCGTACCCGTCTCAAGGCCCGCAAACATACCGTCATCTTTGCAATCGCGCTCACGGTCTATGCCGCGCTCAGCTATACGATCCTCGCATCGCCGGGACATCCGCCCCTGCAGTTCCGCCTTGATATCTCCCCGCTTCTTCGCTCGCCCTGGGTCCTCAAAGCCCACGTCACCGGTGCCCTCGCCTCCTTTGCGATCGGGTCGTTCCTATTATTGGGCGTCAAAGGCCGCCGCATGCACCGCATACTCGGCTACGGCTGGGTCGCGACGATGAGCGTCACGGCAATCAGTTCCTTCTTCCTCGTCGGCCTGAACGGCAATAATTTCAGCTTCATTCACGCCATATCGGCCTGGGCCGTTATCGTCCTGCCCATGGGCGTCGCCGCCGCGCGCCGCCACGATATCAAGGCCCATCGCAAACACATGACGGGCATGTTCGTTGGCGGCATGGCCATTGCCGGCCTGTTCAGCTTCCTGCCCGGCCGGATGATGTGGTCAATTTTCTTCGGCGTTTGACCCATTCCCGCCTTACCGCCGCAGCAGAACCCCGTTACACATGCAATATGAGGCAGTGAACGGGAGCAGGGACATGAAGCGCGCAATCCTACTGGTCGGCCTGATGGGGCTTGCAGCATGCCAGGTTTCCCGGCCCATCTCCATTCCAGGCATCACCCGTGCGCCCGACAGCGCCGAAGAGGCGCTCGAAGCCTATTACAAGACCCTCCCTGATGACTTTTATCCGCGCGCGCCCGAAGGATTGCCCTTGCCGGACACCGATCAGCCGCTCTCCCGCATTCTGGTCGCCTCGTGCCTGGACGAGGAAAAGCCAGTCGCGCCCGCGCTTGAGGAAATCGCTCGCGAAAAGGCCGACTTGCTCCTGATGATCGGCGACAATGTCTACGGCGATCGTGATGGGAGGAACTATACCGTCAATCAGGCAGAGCTCGACGAATTGCGCGAAAGCTTCAGCGATCTTGCCGCCCGGCCGGACTTTCAGGCCGTCCGCGCCGCCCATCCGATGATGGTCGCATGGGACGACCACGACATGGGGGCCAATGATGGCGGCAAGGATTTTCCCTTCCGGCGTCTGGCGGAACGCATCCACGAGCGCTTCTGGGGGCTCGAGAAGCAGGATGTCGGCGCCTGGCCGGGCACATACTATGCGCGCACGTTCGGTCCTGAAGGCCAGCGGACCCAGATCATCATGCTCGACACGCGCTTTTTCCGCACGCCGCTGATGGTGACAAACGAATGGGGCGTGAAAGGCAAGGAACGCTACATTCCCTCGACAGACGCGCATCAGGACATGCTCGGCGCAGACCAGTGGACCTGGCTTGAAAACCAGCTCCAGAAGCCGGCCGACCTGCGCCTGATCGTCTCCTCGGTCCAGGTCATGGCAACTGACGGGCATGGCTGGGAAGCCTGGTCGCGCCTGCCCAAGGAGCAGGAGCGGCTCTACGACCTGATCAATCAGACCGGCGCGAATGGCGTCGTGTTCGTCTCGGGCGACCGCCACACGGCCTTTCTTTACCGTCAGGACGCTGTGCTGCCTTATCCGGCCTATGAACTGACGGCCTCGTCGCTGAACGGCTCCTTCGCCGAAACCACCGAAGAAATGGACAGCGCCCAGATCGGCGCGGGCTACCCGCCCGAAAATTTCGGGGCCATCGATATTGATTGGTCTACTGGTACAGCGGCCTTGTCGATCAAGGCCAATGATGGTGCAACCGTTCGCGAGACTTCGGTCAAGTTCAAGTAATCAACGTGCGCCGGGTTGCCCGGCTTCGCACGTTTCCAGGTAGTTGATGTCCGACACGCGCAACGTCTTTGTCCTGATACTTTCCGTCATGATCGTCCAGATCGCTGGCGGATTGCTCAGCATGCTCACTCCGCTTGGCCTCGAGGCCATGGGGTCGGGGCCGCAGACAATCGGCGTCATCGCCGGTTTCAATGCGGCCGGCTACATGATCGGGGCCTGGTCGGCACCGCGCATGCTGGGCCAGTTCGGCAATATTCGCCTGTTCGCGGCCGCTTCAGCAATGAACGCGGTGGCTGTCCTGGCCCTGTCACTCTGGCACGATGCGGCATTCTGGGCGCTCCTTCGCGTCGCGCAGGGCATCGCCTTTGCCTACATGTTCACCAGTATCGAAAGCTGGATGGGCGAGGCCGTCCCCGACAAGTCGCGCGGCAACGTGATGGGCATCTACCATACCGGCGCCAAGCTCTCGCTGATGATCGGGCCTTTCTTCGTGGCCGGCATGTCGCCGCTCGATGGCCGGGCATACGCCTGGGCCGGCTTGTTCCTCGCCCTCGCCCTGGTCCCGGTCTGCCTGACCCGCCAGAAAGAGCCCACCCCGCCGGACCGCAAGTCCATGCCGGTCGCCGAACTCTTCCGCATCGCTCCAGCCGCCGTGATCGGCGTGCTCCTGGCCGGTGTCATCAATACGGGTACGCTGGCGCTTCTGCCCGTCTACTTTGAACGCTTTGAACTCGCGGGCGGCGGCACCGCAGCTGTCGCCATCGCGGTCGCAGCTGCCTGGCTTGGCGGCCTCGTCCTGCAATGGCCGGCCGGGGTTTTATCAGACCGGATCGAGCGCCGCCTCGTGATCGCGGGCATGTGCACCATGTCCGGCATCGCGTCGCTCCTGATCGCGGTCTTTGGCGTCGCGCTGGGCGAGATTGGTGTGATTGCGGTCCTCACAATATGGGGGGCAGGGGCCCTGTCCTTTTATGGGCTCTGTGTCGCCCATGCGATCGACCGCACACCGCGCGGCCGCGTACCGCAGGTCATGTCGGGTCTTCTGTTCGTTTGGGCCGCCGGGTCGATTGTTGGCCCGCTCATGTCGGGCTTTGCCATGCGCGTGGCCGACCGGGCTGGCCTGTTTGGCCTTGCCGGTGTCCTGTTGTTCGTCCTCGCGATTCTGATGGTTGTCAGGGTACGCCAGCGGGCCGCGCCGACCGAGGCCCAGCAGGAGGAATGGAAGCCGGTCACGCCGACCTCTCTGGCCGGCGTTGAACTCGATCCGCGCAATCCGGACGTAGAGTCCTGAGGCTGCATCCAGTATCGCGTACTCAGCCAGTTGTCGGCACGAAGAACCCTGTTATACAGCCCGCATTGTTAGCGGGGCGGCGCGCGGCCCTCCTGCACACGACACAACCATCAAGGCATTCCATATGAACATTCACGAATACCAGGCAAAAGCGGTGCTGAAATCCTTTGGCGCCCCCGTCGCTGAAGGCGTACCGGTTCTCTCCCTCGCCGACGTCCAGAAGGCGGTCGACTCGCTGCCAGGACCGCTTTGGGTCGTGAAAAGCCAGATTCACGCCGGTGGGCGCGGCAAGGGCAAATTCACTGAGGCCGAAGCGGGCGAAAAGGGCGGTGTCCGCCTTGCCTTCTCCAAGGACGACGTCCTCGCCAACGCCAAGCAGATGCTGGGTCATCATCTTGTGACCGCGCAGACCGGCGCCGCCGGCAAGCAAGTCAACCGCCTCTATATCGAAGACGGCGCGGACATTGACCGCGAACTCTATCTCTCCATCCTGGTTGATCGCGAAACCGGCAAAGTGGCTTTCGTCGTTTCGACCGAAGGCGGAATGGACATCGAGGCGGTTGCCCACGACACGCCGGAGAAGATTATGACCCTGCCGGTCGACGGCAGTGTCACTGATGCTGATTCTTCGAAACTCTGCGACGCTCTCAAGCTCGAAGGTGCCGCGCGCGCCGACGGCATGAAACTCTTCCCGATCCTCTATAAGGCCTTCACAGAGAAGGACATGGCGATGCTGGAAGTGAACCCGCTGATCGTCATGGAAGACGGCCACCTGCGCGTCCTCGACGCCAAGGTAAGCTTCGATGGCAACGCCCTGTTCCGTCACCCGGACATCATGGAACTGCGCGACAAGACCGAGGAAGACGAAAAGGAAATCGAGGCCTCTGAATGGGACCTCGCCTATATCGCCCTCGAAGGCACGATTGGCTGCATGGTCAACGGCGCCGGCCTAGCCATGGCGACCATGGACATCATCAAGCTCTACGGCGAAGAGCCGGCCAACTTCTGCGATGTCGGCGGCGGCGCCGGCAAGGAGAAGGTGGCAGCCGCCTTCAAGATCATCATGAAGGACCCCAACGTGAAGGGCATCCTGGTCAACATCTTCGGCGGCATCATGAAATGTGACGTCATTGCCGAAGGCGTGATCGCGGCGGTCAAGGAAACCAATCTCTCCGTGCCGCTGGTCGTCCGCCTCGAAGGCACCAATGTCGACCTCGGCAAGAAGATCATTGCCGACTCCGGTCTCAACGTCATCTCCGCCGACGATCTCGACGACGCGGCCCAGAAAATTGTCAACGCGGTTCGCGGCTAAGGAATATTCATGTCCATTCTTATCGATAACAACACCAAGATCATCACCCAGGGCATGACCGGCAATACCGGTTCGTTCCACACCAACCAGGCGCTGGCCTATTACGGCACCAAGATGGTCGGCGGTATCCACCCCAAGAAGGGCGGAACCATGTGGGCGGCCGATAACGGCACCGAACTGCCGATCTTCTCGACCGTCGCTGAAGGCAAGGCCAAGACCGGCGCCACCGCGTCCGTCGTCTACGTCCCGCCAGCCGGTGCAGCGGCTGCCATCGAGGAAGCCATGGACGCGGAAATCCCGCTCATCGTCTGCATCACCGAAGGCGTTCCCGTGCTCGACATGGTCCGCGTCAAGGCCAAGCTCGACAAGTCCAAGTCACGCCTGATCGGGCCGAACTGCCCGGGCGTCATCACGGCGAACGAGTGCAAGATCGGCATCATGCCGGGCTCCATCTTCAAGAAGGGCAATGTCGGCATCGTCTCGCGCTCCGGCACGCTGACCTATGAAGCCGTGTTCCAGACCACGCAGGCGGGTCTCGGCCAGACAACGGCTGTCGGCATCGGCGGCGATCCGGTCAAAGGCACCGAATTCATCGACATGCTGGAAATGTTCCTTGCCGATGACGAAACAAAGTCCATCATCATGATCGGTGAGATCGGCGGCGGCGCAGAAGAAGAGGCCGCCCAGTTCCTCATCGACGAGGCCAAGAAAGGCCGCAAGAAACCGATGGTCGGCTTTATCGCCGGTCGCACGGCACCCAAGGGCCGCACAATGGGCCATGCCGGTGCCATCGTGTCCGGTGGCAAGGGCGATGCAGAAAGCAAGATTGCTGCGATGGAGGCCGCGGGTATCCGCGTGTCGCCATCACCCGCTCGCCTGGGGACGACCCTGGTCGAGTTGCTGAAGGGCTAAGTCGCCCGACATCGAGAAAGCCAGGGCGGCCGCAAGGCCCGTCTGGCGAGGCCAGAGTCTGTCCGCGTCGGCCGTCCTGCAAAAAGTTCCTGACGATAGGAACTAGGCAATATATCGTTCCTATATATCGGGGAGCGATTTGGTCCAGAGGACGGATGATACATGGCAGACGATGGCAGCCCGGTGAATGGCGCACGCAGCAAGGGCAATGCCGCGATGCTCGACACGGCATTCCTTTATGGCGGTTCGGCCCAGTGGCTCGAGCAGATGCAGGCGACCTATGCCCGCGACCCGTCGCTCGTGCCGGAAAGCTGGCGCGAATTTTTTGCCGAGCTGGATGAAGAGTCTGGCAGCGCTGCGGCCAATGCGGCCGGTGCCAGCTGGAAGCGCGGCGACTGGCCGCTGCAGAAAAAGGGCGACGACGTCGCGGCCTTCGACGGCAACTGGGCCGCCGTCGATCCGAAGCTCGAAAAGAAGATCAAGTCCGACAAGTCGGGCGCCACGGAAGCCGACCTCGCTCAGGCGGTGAAGGATTCCATCCGCGCGATCATGATGATCCGCGCCTTCCGGATGCGCGGCCACCTAGCGGCCAAGCTTGATCCGCTGGGCATCGAGGATTTTGGCGACCAGCCCGAACTCAACCCGGGCACCTACGGCTTTGAATCTGCCGACATGGACCGGCGCATCTTCATCGACGGTTATCTCGGCCTCGACTATGCCAATGTCACCGAAATGCTGGATATCCTCCGGCGCACCTATTGCTCGACCATCGGCATCGAGTTCATGCACATTTCCGATCCACTCGAGAAAGCCTGGCTGCAGGAGCGCATCGAAGGCCCGGACAAGGGCATCGCCTTCACTACGGCCGGCAAGAAAGCGATCCTCGCCAAGCTGATCGAGGCAGAAACGTTTGAGCGCTTCCTGCACAAGCGCTATCCCGGCACCAAGCGCTTCGGCCTTGATGGCGGCGAGGCGGCCGTGCCGGCGCTGGAACAGATCATCAAGCGCGGCGGCGCACTCGGCGTCGAGGAAATCGTCGTCGGCATGTCCCACCGAGGGCGCCTCAACATGCTCGCAGCGGTCATGGGCAAGCCTTATGAGCAGATCTTCTTCGAATTCCAGGGCGGCAATACGCAAGGCGCCGAACAGTTCGGCTCCGGTGATGTGAAATATCACCTTGGCGCCTCGTCCGACCGCGTATTTGACGGCAATGAAGTTCACCTCTCGATGAACGCTAACCCGTCACACCTTGAAGCCGTTGACCCGGTCGTGCTCGGCAAGTCGCGCTCGAAGCAGGAAATGCTGCACCGGGAAACCGGCACGCTCAATCGCACAAAAGTGTTGCCGTTGCTGCTGCACGGCGACGCTGCCTTTGCGGGGCAGGGGGTCGTGGCCGAATGTTTCGCGCTGTCGGGCCTGTCCGGCTACCGTACCGGCGGGACGATCCACTTCATCGTCAATAACCAGATCGGCTTTACCACCAGCCCGCTATATTTGCGGTCCTCGCCCTATCCGTCGGATGTGGCACTGATGGTCCAGGCGCCGATCTTCCATGTCAACGGCGATGATCCGGAAGCGGTGACCTATGCGGCCAAGGTCGCGACAGAGTTCCGCCAGAAATTCTCGAAAGATGTCGTCATCGACATGTTCTGCTACCGCCGCTTCGGGCACAATGAGGGCGACGAGCCCATGTTCACGCAGCCGGTCATGTACAATGAGATCAAGGCGCACCCGTCGACGCGCGAACTCTACGGCCAGCGGCTCGTCGCCGAAGGCGTCCTGACGGCCGAAGATGTCGAAAAGCAGGTCACGGATTTCGAGACTTATCTCGACAAGGAATTCGAGGCGAGCAAGAAATTCAAGGCCAAGAAAGCCGACTGGCTGGACGGAGAATGGAAAGGCCTCGGCCTGCCCGAAGACGACGAGCGTCGCGGCAAGACGGGCGTCGCCAAGAAGCGGCTGCAACAGCTTGGCCAGTCGATCACGACCGTTCCGGACAATATCGAGATTCACAAGACGCTCGCCCGCGTCATCGATGGCCGCGCCACCGCCATTTCCAAGGGTGAGGGCCTCGACTGGGCCACCGCAGAGCATCTCGCCTTCGGCACATTGCTGGAAGAGGGCTTCCCGGTCCGTCTGTCCGGTCAGGATGTCGGCCGGGGCACGTTCTCACAGCGTCACAGCCATTTCATCGACCAGACGTCGGGTGAACGTTACACGCCGCTCAACCATATCAACGACAAGCAGGCGAATTACGAAGTCATCGACTCTCTGCTCTCGGAAGAAGCCGTGCTTGGCTATGAGTACGGCTATTCGCTCGCCGACCCGAACACGCTGACCCTGTGGGAAGCCCAGTTCGGCGACTTCGCCAACGGCGCGCAGGTCTTCTTCGACCAGTTCATTTCCTCGGCCGAGCGCAAATGGCTGCGCATGAGCGGTCTCGTCTGCCTGCTGCCGCATGGCTATGAGGGACAGGGGCCGGAACACTCCTCCGCCCGCCTCGAACGTTTCCTGCAGATGTGTGCCGAAGACAATATGCAGGTCTGCAACCTGACGACCCCGGCAAACTACTTCCACGCCATCCGCCGCCAGATCCACCGCGACTTCCGCAAGCCGCTGATCATCATGACACCGAAATCACTGCTGCGTCACAAGCTGGCGACCTCCTCGCTCGACGACATGACGACCAAGTCCTCGTTTCACCGTATCCTGTGGGACGATGCTGAGACGCCGGGCCGCGAAGGCAAGATCAAGCTGGTGAATGACAACAAGATCCGCCGCGTCGTGATGTGTTCGGGCAAGGTCTATTACGACCTGCTGGAAGCGCGCGAAGAGGCCGGCATCGACGATGTCTACCTGATGCGGTTCGAGCAGTTCTATCCCGTACCGCGCCGCTCGATCATGACCGAGCTGAAGCGCTTCAAGGGCGCGGAACTGGTCTGGTGCCAGGAAGAGCCTCGCAACATGGGTGGCTGGACCTTCATCCGTGACGAGATCGAATGGTGCGCGACGCAGATCGACGCGAAATCGCCACGCCCGCGCTATGCTGGCCGTCCGCCGTCTGCCGCAACAGCGACTGGCCTGATGTCCAAGCACAAGGCCGAAATGGCCGCCTTCCTCAACGCCGCCCTCGGGCCGGACCCGGTCGACGACAAGATTGTCGCGGTCTGATCCTTCTTTTCCGGAATTTGCCAATATGGACCTTGCATCATGACCGATATCTCAGTTCCCACACTTGGCGAAAGCGTCACCGAAGCTACCGTCGGACAATGGATGAAAGCCGCCGGCGACAGCGTCAAACGCGACGACGTGCTCGTTGAACTCGAGACCGACAAGGTCTCGGTCGAAGTCTCAGCATCGGAAGACGGTGTCCTCTCTGAAATCATCGCCAATGTCGGCGATACAGTGGAAATCGGCGCGCTGCTCGGTCGCCTCAATGCCGGTAACGGCGCAGCCAAGGCAGCACCTGCCAAGGCCGAAGCCGCGCCTGCCAAGGAAACCAGGGCCGCTCCGGCGCCTGCAGCGTCCGGCGGCAAGCTCACAGACGTTGCCGCGCCGACCATGGGCGAAAGCGTCGCCGAGGGCACGCTCTCGACCTTCCTCAAAAAGGTCGGCGACAGCGTCAAGAAAGACGAGACTATTGCCGAGATCGAAACCGACAAGGTAGCCCTTGAGGTGCCTGCGCCGACCGACGGCGTGATCGCGGAACTGGTTGTGTCCGAAGGCGACAGCGTCACACCGGGCGCCGTTATTGCCCGCATCAGTGCCGGTGGCGCTGCATCCGCTCCCGCAGCCACCCCGGCGTCTCCCGCGCCTGCCGCCGCCGCCGCTTCCAGCAGCGCCGTCGCGCCTTCGGTACGTCGCATCTCGACCGAAGCCGGTGTCGACCCCGCGAACATCCCCGGTACGGGCCGAGATGGCCGTGCGACCAAAGGCGACGCGCTCGCTTATGTGAATTCTGCGCCGAAAGCCCCGGCCTCCACAGCCGTTGCCGAAGCGCGCCCGCCGCGCGATCTTGGCCCCCGCGAGGAACGCGTGCGCATGACGCGCCTGCGCCAGACCATCGCTCGCCGCCTGAAAGAGGCTCAGGACAGCGCCGCTATGCTGACCACGTTCAATGACGTGGACATGGGCGCCATCATGGATCTGCGCAAAAAGCACCAGGACAGTTTCGTCGTCAAGCACGGCATCAAGCTCGGCTTCATGAGCTTCTTCGTGAAGGCCTGCGTCAACGCGCTAAAAGAGGTCCCCTCGGTCAATGCCGAGATTGATGGCACCGACATCATCTACAAGAATTACTACGACATGGGCGTCGCCGTCGGCACCGATAAGGGCCTCGTTGTCCCGGTCGTGCGCGACTGTGACGAGCTGTCTCTCGCCGGTATCGAGAAGGGCATTGCCGACCTCGGCAGGCGCGCCCGCGACGGCGATCTAACGATCGGCGACATGCAGGGCGGCACCTTCACTATCTCCAATGGCGGTATTTATGGATCGCTGATGTCGACGCCGATCCTGAACCCTCCGCAGTCCGGCGTGCTTGGCATGCACCGGATCGAACAGCGCCCGGTCGCCATCAATGGCCAGGTCGTCATCCGTCCGATGATGTATCTCGCGCTCAGCTATGATCACCGCATCGTTGACGGCAAGGAAGCGGTCACATTCCTCGTCCGGGTCAAGGAAGCGCTGGAAGATCCCGAACGCATGCTGCTCGAAGTCTAGCAAAGCGCCATGGTCAGCCTGTTCGACGCCATTGGCATCCTTGGCGTCGGGCTGACCCTGATCGCCTATCTCCTGCTGCAGGCAGAGCGGCTCGAATCGCGGTCCAGGGCCTATTCGGCGCTGAACCTTTTCGGTTCGGTGGCGATCCTTGTCTCGCTGGCCTTTGACTTCAACCTGTCAGCGGTCCTCATGGAGGGCTGCTGGGCTGTCATCAGCCTTTACGGGCTGGTCAAGGCCTTTCGCGCCCGGCAGCAGCCAGGCATCTGATCAAAAGGGCAGGGGCTCGAGGTCAGGCTCCACCCAGCCTCGTTTCGGCGTGCACAAGCTCGCTCCCCCCGGTCATCGGGGATTGCTGCGTCTGGAGGGCGGCTGGCCTGTACATGTGGCTTCCACACTCGCGGCTTCGGGAATTTCAAGCGCCATGTTGCCGCGTCTGGTTGTGGTTAACAAAGCGCTCGCCAGCGGGAGGCATCCGTGCAAATCTTGCTATGGCTTTGGCCAATGTCGTGGGGGCGCGAAAAAAATACCGTGAAGAAACAACGGTGTCGTCAGATCTTGGATGGCCCGACTTTCAGTTCACGCACGATTCGATCCTTTAACAATGTCTCCCCGGAAGTTGCCGATGCCGCCGCAGGCAAAGGGCCCTTCCGGCCGTGCGACCGTGGCGTGTTGAGCACCAGATCGAACAGGGACGATATTATGACCCGGAAATTTCGCCTTCTGGCAGGCGCCAGTATCCTGTGCAGCGCAGTTCTCGCCGCGCCCCTCGGACAAGCCTTTGCAGAAACGGCCCATTCAGAGCCTGCCGACGGCCATGCCACATCGGCCCTCCACTGGAGTTATGACGGCGAGGCAGACGGTCCGGCCGCATGGGGCATCATCCCGGCCCCCGAGGGCGACGGGATGGCCTATCCGGTCTGCGGGACGGGCGACGGGCAATCTCCCATCGACCTGTTTGCCACGAATGCCGTCGGGCAGATCTCGCTTGAGACCGATTACGTGGCAGGCGCTCTGGTCCTGAAGCCCAACAGCCACACGATCGAGGTTACGGCGCCGGCCGGATCCAGCCTCACGATAGGCGCCGTGAAGTATAACCTGTTCCAAGTTCATTTCCATACGCCCTCCGAGCACGTGTTCAATGGCGAGGCCTATCCCATGGAGGCGCACTTCGTTCACCAGAACCCGGCAACCAAGCAGCTCGCGGTACTCGGCGTCCTGTTCAAGACGGGCGACAGCAACGACCAGCTCGAGAAAATCCTCCGCAAGAAGGGGGCCGATGATTATGACGGCCAGATCGGCCACATGACCTTCGACCCGAACGCGCTGCTGCCAAAAGAAATCAGGGTTCTCCGCTATGACGGGTCGCTGACCACGCCGCCGTGTTCGGAAGGGGTCAACTGGAATGTTGCTGTCGACCCCATTGAGGCCAGTGAGGACGAGATCATCGTGTTCAAGCAATACATGGGTGCCAATGCTCGCCCGGCTCAGGTCCTGAACGCCAGGCCCCTCGTCAAGCCGGAATAGACGGCTCCCTCGCGTGCAGCGCGGCCTGCTTCATGGTGGCAGGCCGCGCTTCCGCGTCGCACCTCCCTCACTTGCCGCTGGTGCCATCCCCATGTAACGGGCTGCAACAGCCAAAGCGGGGCCCAAGCCCATGACCACTTATACATCCGACCAGCGCCACCATACGCCCGAGACGAGCGAGACAATGGCGCAGGTGCGCTATGAGATCGACCGGATCGACCGCCTGCTCGTGGAAATCCTTGCTGAGCGACAATCCTTTATGGATGCCGCCGCGCGCATCAAGGGTGACCGCGCCATCGTGCACGACCGGGCGCGTATCGAGGACGTGATCACGAAGGTGAAGGCCGCCTGCGCCGACGCAGGCCTGTCACCGGCCATTGCCGAGCCTGTCTGGCGCACCCTGATTGACCGATGCATCGCCTATGAATTTGGCAGCTATGACGCCTTGATGGCAACGGAAGCGGCCAACTCGTAGGCCAGCTTGGCGACTGCTTCGAGCGTGTCGCCCAGCGCATCCTTGACATCTCCCAGAATCACGGCCGCCGCCGTCACGCTCGGCGCCGTGTCAGCGCGTCCCAGGCTTTCCGCACGGCCACAAATGGCTGCCAGCCTGAGGGCGCCGATGCCGAGGCTCGCGCCTTTCAGCGTGTGGGCCGCGTCGGCCCACTGGCTTGGGTCAGCGCGCGGGTCGAGGAGCCGTGACCAGATCTCTGCCTGGTGCTTGAAAATCTCCAGTACTTCCATGGCCAATGCCTGGTCCCCGCCGGTCATGGCTTGCAAATGGTCGAGGTCCAGCAATACGAGCGGGGCAGGGGCGGCGTCGGTCATGGTCGGCACTCCGGTGGCGTACGACACTGTCTCATGGCGACCTTTCCCCGAAGGTTAACGCCACGCGCCGCTCCGTTCACCAAGCCTTGCAAAATTTTATCGATTGGCGAAAAGGCCCAAAAGAAGTAGAAGGCAGCCTTGTTTGGGGCTTGAAACGTGCCCTTTGTTGAATTGGGGACTCTCATGGTCGCAATCTTCGTGCTTATCCGAAACCTTGTCCTTGCTGGGATTCTTGCCTGGCTCGGCGTTGAATTCGCACCTGCAGACCAGGATGATACAGCTGACAACCGGCCGACAGAGAACGTGCTTGTCCGTATCCTGGGTTAGGCGACGCGCCTGCTGAGCCTTGAAAAAAGCCTGTTTTCCGGCCTCGCCGCGGGCTTATTGTCGCGGTATAGTCGCGCAATGACGGTTACGCCTTCAACTCGCCCGTCTGGCCGGGATCTTCTGGTCAGGCAAGAGGCGTCTGAAAACGTCGAGTACGCCCGGCATGGTGGCGGCTGGATGGTTGCCACCGGATTCGTCATCGCATTGCTCTGGTTTACCGCCGTCGGTGCAGGTGTGCTCGGGCTTCTGGGCATCGACGCGCTGCTCGCTCTTTCACCCGCCATACTGCTTGCCGGCGGCGTCGCCGCAATCATCCCGGGCCTGATCATCATCATGGCAGGCTACATGGCGCGCACGAACCGTCGTGCAGCGGCCTCCAATGCACTTGTCATGGAAGCCGCCATACGCCTTCTGGCACCCGCCCGGGAAGCCGGCACCGAAGGCATCAGCATCGCCGAGCAGATGAAACAGTCCGCCGCCGAGGTCGACCACGCCATGGCGCATGCAATCTCTGCCATGAAGGCCATGTCAGGTGAGATTGGCGACGAGCGCATGCGACTGGAATCGGTTGCCTATGCCAGCGCTGACAATGCCCGCGATCTTGCCCAGCGTCTCGCCGCCGAGCGCACCGCGCTTGAAAGCCTTGCCCGGGACTTGCGAACCCAGGTCAACGAGATGAGCGAAGCGATCCCTCGTCAGGCCCAGCAGATGGTCAGCGCTGCCCGCCAGGCCGGCGAGGAGGTCGCCCGCGCCGACGATGCGCTCGAAGCCCGCCTGAATGGCATGCGCGCTGCTGGCGAGTCGCTGGCAGCCAAGCTCGTGGATCTCGACGGGCTCGCCCGCGAAGCCTCGTCGCGCACTGAAACACTCACTTTCGCCGTCAGCCGCGTCGAAGAGAAGCTCGAACAGTCACGCAAGCTTGTCGACGCCGCCGTCAGGGCAGGGGAGATCGCTGCAGCGGCTGCCTTGACCACCGGCGAGGCGCTCAAGGATGCCGTCTCCTCTGCGCTCGATGGCGCCCGCCTTGCCAATCGCGAGATCAACCAGACGGCACGTACTGCCGCCGAAGAGGCCGCCAGTTCTCTCGCGCGCCTGCGCGAAGCGGGCGATCATGCGACCGCCTCCGTGCGCGCTGCAGGCAACGCCGCGCGCGCCGAGACGGATATTCTCAATCGCCGGCTCGGGGTCCAGTCGCCCGCCCCGGCAAAGGTTTCGGCACCTGTTCAGAACGCCATCGCACCACCCGCTCCCACCCCCATGCCACCCCCGGAGCCCACCCCTGCCGCACCGCCCCCACCGCCGTCCACCACCTACGCAAATGGCCATGCCAACGGGTCTCTGAACGGTCGAACCAATGGTCACGACACACCCGCGGCTGACCTCTCCGGCACCCCTGCCACACCGCCCGCACGCCCTCAGCCTTCCCGTCCGACCCCGCGTCCGAGCATCGAAGACGAACTGTTCGATGCCGCCGCCGACCTGCTGGCATCGGCCAGCCTCGGCAAGGATGCCGATACGAACAAGACCACGGACACGCCGCTGGAATTGGGTCGTGAGGTCGATCCCAAGGATCCGAATCCGCTGACCCTGCGCCGCCGCTTCGGCGATGCCGACGAGACAAAGCCAGTCATCCCTGCCAGGCGTGCAACGGATTCCGCGCCGATTCCAAGTACTGGAAGCGCGCTCGTCCCCTCTTCGGCCAGGCCCCTCTCATCCAGTAACGACATGGGCTGGCGCGATATCATTTCCGACATGAGCCGCGACGAATCCGGCGCCAAGCCGGACCGCGAAGACATTGCCGACGAGTTGATACAGCGCCTGCAGACGTCCGGCATTCTCCTGCCCGAAGCGTTCCGGCCGAAAGCCAAGCGCAAGATTGCCGAAGCTGCCCGCAACGGCGAACGCGAGCGGCGCGCCGCGATCATGGACAATGCCGGCCGCCAGGTCGAACGCGTCACCCAGCGCCTGCGCAGTGATCGCGATTTGCGGGCCCTGGCCCGCGAATTCATTACTCTGGAAGAGGAAGACGCGCTCAACGCGCTCGAACAGACCCAGAAGACCAGCCGCAATGCCAGCCCGCGCCTTGCCGCTTATCTGCTGCTGGATGCTGCTGCCGGGGCCAGCAACTAGACTCCGACAATCTCGCCCTTGGTGGCTTCGGTCTTCACCCATTTCATGAACGCACGAACGTCCGGTGACAGGTGGCGGCCCTTTGGCCAGACCAGCCAGTAACCGAAATCGATCAGCGTCGAGCCGTCGGCAAAGGGTGCGACCAGCCGGCCCGATGCGAGATCGGCTGCGGCAATCGCCTGTTTGGCCAGCGCCACACCGCGCCCCGCTGCGGCAGATTCGATAACGAGGATCGCCTGGTTGAAGCGAGGCCCCCGGTTTCCGTCGACGCCTTCGACCGCCCGCGCGCGCAGCCAGCTTGCCCAGTCCGGGCAGGATGGGTCATTCTCGCCGCTCTCATCATGCAGCAATGTATGGTGTCGCAGGTCTTCGGGCTTTTTGATCGCGTCCGCGCCCTCAAGCAGGGCAGGGGAGCAGACCGGCAGGACGGTTTCGTCGAGCAGTTTCTCCGACTTCAGCCCCTCATAAACGCCCCGGCCGTAGCGGATCGCGAAATCGGCGTCGGCCATCGTGAAATCGGTCAGGCCCATATCCGCCGAAATCCAGGCTTCCACGCCGTCATGCGTGCGATGGAATTCGCCGAGCTTGGGCGCCAGCCATTTGGCCGCGAAACTCGGCGCGCACGACACCATGACCCGGCCCTTGCGTGCGGGCGCCTGCATGATCCGCCCGGCCTCGGAAATCCGCTCGAACGCTTCTCGCACCAGCGGCAGGCTGGCCTGCGCCGCATCGGTCAGCAGCACGGAACGACCCGTTCTCTTGAACAGGGGCGTCCCGGCATAGTCTTCCAGTTGGCGGATTTGTTGCGAAATCGCACCCGGCGTAACATTGAGTTCGTCCGCCGCTTGTGTGAAAGACAAGCGTCTTGCGGCGGCTTCAAAGGCGCGCAGGGCGTTCAGGGGCGGCAGGCGGTCGTTCGGATCTGACATGAAATAGTATCTCTAAAGGCTCGCTGTAGGGGTTCACGGTTGCGCCTTAGCCGTCAAGAGCCATCTTGGCCTCTGATCGATCAGCAATACTAAACAGGAGCGGCCTCCAATGCGCCAATTTCCGGCCTTCTTCAACATGGACGACGCGTCTGTCGTGGTTTTCGGCGGCGGAGAAGAGGCGCGCCGCAAGGTTCGCCTGCTGGCTGCAACGCCCGCTCACATCACCGTGATCGTCAACCAGATCGATCCGGGCTTCGCCGAAGAGTTCGCCGGGCGCATCACGATTGCCCCATTGGACCACGCGGGTCCGGCGCTGGATGTCGCCCGTTTTGCCATCGTCGCCAACCGTCTCGACCAGAATGCCGAGCGTGCCATCAACATGGCGCGCCAGTATGGCGTGCCGCTGAACGTCGTCGACCATCCCGAATTATGTGACTTCACCGTCCCCTCGATCATCGACCGGGGCGATGTCGTCGCCGCCATCGGCACCAATGGCACCGCTCCCGTGCTCGCTAAGTCGATCCGGGAAAAGCTCGAAGCCCTGCTGCCGCAACGCATCGGCGACCTCGCCGCGCTGGCCAGCCGACTACGCCCCGACGTGAAGGCCGCCATTCCTGACAGCAAGGCCCGCCGCCGGTTCTGGGAAAGCGCGCTCACCGGCCCCACCGCCGATCTCGCCTTCGCAGGCGATCTGGGCGGCGCCGAAGCGGCCATGCGCCAGCAGATGCAAACTGGCGCGGCTGCCGAAGGCATCGTTCACATCGTCGGCGCCGGTCCAGGCGACCCTGAACTCCTCACGCTGAAAGCCCTCCGCCTGATCCAGGAAGCCGACGTGGTCTACTATGACCGTCTCGTCAGCGACGACATCCTCTCCCTGATCCGCCGCGACGCAGACCGCGTGCCGGTCGGCAAGTCCAAGGGCGAACATTCTGTGCCGCAGGAAACGATCCACGAGCTGCTCATCGCCTCTGCGCGCGAAGGCAAGCGAGTCGTTCGCCTGAAGGGCGGCGACCCGTTCATCTTCGGCCGGGGCGGGGAAGAGCTCGAAGCTGTCCGCGCTGCCGGTGTTACCGCGACGGTCGTGCCCGGCATTTCCTCCGCGCTCGGCTGCGCTGCCGCTGCCGGCCTGCCGCTCACCCACCGCGACCATGCCCAGAGCCTGACCTTCGTCACCGGCCATGCGAAGGAAGGCGGCGTGCCGGATCTCGACTGGGTATCGCTCGCCCGCCCGGCGCAGACCGTGGTCGTGTTCATGGGCGTCGGTACAGCCGCAACCATCGCCGAGAAGATCATCCATGCCGGCCGTGCGCCGTCGACGCCTGTCGCAGTTATCGAGAATGGTACGCGCGACAATGAAATCCGCGTCTTCGGCACGCTGTCAGAACTGCCCCATCTTATCCAACGGGCCGGTATCAAGGGGCCTGCCCTACTCGTCATTGGCGAAGTGGCTGCGCTGCCCGAAGAGGCCATCGCCCGCGCTTTCAAGGAACATGTTGCATGAGCTCCGTCCGCCCCAAACTGAAACCCGAAACGCCGAAATCCGTCACCGCCTGGGAAACCGCCTCCGGCCGCACGGTCTGGATGGCCGCCGGCGGCAACTGGACCACGGATGCCGCGCATATCGCCGCCTTTACCGGCGACGAGGCTGACGCGCATCTGGCGCGCGCCCTCAAGCAGGAAGGTGTCGTCACCGACCCCTACTTCATGGAGGTCACCGACACCGGCGCCATTGCGGGCCGCGAAACCTTGCGCGAAACCATCCGGGTCAACGGGCCGACCGTGGCCTATGGAGAAGACGCATGATCCGCATCTTCGGCGACTCCATTTCAGGCAATTGCCAGAAGGTAAAATGGGTGGTGACGCGCCTGTCCCGTCCGCACGAGTGGATCGAGATAGATGTCCTGAAGGGCGAGACGCGCACGGATGAATTCCTCGCGCTCAACCCGTTCGGCCAAGTGCCGGTCATCCAGTTCGACGATGGCCACACGCTGGCCCAGTCCAATGCGATCATCCTGCACTTCGCCGAAGGCTCCGACTTGATCCCGGGCGATGCGTTCGAACGTGCCAAGATGCTGGAATGGATGTTCTGGGAGCAATATTCCCACGAGCCGGTCATCGCCGTGCGCCGGTTCCAGAAACTTTACCTGAACACGCCTGATGACGAGATCGATCCGGACCTGCTCGCGAAGGGCCGCCGTGCCCTCGGCCGCATGGAAATGGCGCTTATTTCCAGCGACTGGATTGCCGGCGGCGAAGCCATCACGCTCGCCGACATTTCGCTGCTGGCCTATACACGCCTGTCGCACGAAGGCGGGTTCGGCCTGAACGATTTTCCTGCCGTGCAGGCATGGGTCGCCCGCTGCGAGCTCGAGCTCGGCCTGCCACACCTTCACGAGGTTACTCATGTATAGATACGATGAATTCGACGAGCAGATCGTCCGTGAACGGGTCGCCCAGTTCGGTGGACAAGTGGCGCGGCGCCTGTCCGGCGAGCTGCTGGAAGACGATTTCAAGCCGCTGCGCCTGCAGAACGGCGTCTACCTGCAAATGCATTCCTACATGCTGCGCATCGCCATTCCCTATGGCCAGCTCAGCCCGCGCCAGATGCGCCAGCTGGCTCGCATCGCACGTGACTTCGACAAGGGCTATGGCCACTTCACGACCCGCCAGAACATCCAGTTCCACTGGATCGCGCTGAAGGACGTGCCGGAAGTTCTCGGCCTTCTGGCCGATGTCGAGATGCATGCCATCCAGACCAGCGGCAACTGTATCCGCAATACGACATCGGATCATTTCGCTGGCGCCGCGCAGGACGAAATCAAGGACCCGCGCCCCTGGTGCGAGATCATCCGTCAGTGGAGTACGTTCCACCCGGAATTCGCCTTCCTGCCACGCAAGTTCAAGATCGCCGTCACGGCCGCTGAAACCGACCGCGCCGCCATCCGCGTGCACGATATCGGCCTTCACATGCGCCAGCGCGGCGATACTGTCGGCTTCGAGGTCCATGTTGGCGGCGGGCAGGGGCGCACGCCCGTGATCGCTTCGCTGGTCAATGAGTTTGTCCCGGAAGACCGCCTGCTCGATTATCTCGAAGCCATCATGCGCGTCTACAACCTGCACGGACGCCGCGACAACAAGTACAAGGCGCGTATCAAGATCCTCGTCACCGAACTTGGCGAAGACGAATTCACGCGCCAGGTCGAAGCCGAGTTTGCGTCGCAGAAACCGCACGAGAAGATCGACCTGCCGCGCGAAGAGATCGACCGCATCCACGCCTATTTCGCGCGGCCAGACTTTCCGGCCAAGCCTGAGGGCTCCGACGCTTTCGAGGCGGCCAAGGCCAGTGATGCCGGCTTTGCCCGCTGGGTGAAGAATAATCTCCACCCACATGTCGTGCCCGGCTACACATCGGTCACGATCAGCCTGAAACCTGTCGGCGGCACGACGGGCGACGCGACGGCGGCCCAGATGGAAACCGTGGCCGACCTTGCCGAGACCTATGGCTTCGGCGACGTCCGCGTCACCCATACGCAGAACCTGATCCTGCCGCATGTCGCGCTGGACGACCTGCCGGCGATCTATGCGGCCCTGGTCGCGGCCGGTATCGCCACGCCGAACGAGGGCCTGATCACCGACATGATTGTCTGCCCCGGTCTCGATTTCTGTACGCTGGCCAATGCGCGCTCCATCCCGGTCGGCCAGGCTGTCCAGCAGGTCTTTGCCGATCCGGATTACCAGGAAGACATTGGCCGCCTGCACCTCAACATCTCCGGCTGCATCAACGCCTGCGGCCACCACCATATCGGCCATATCGGTATTCTCGGCGTCGACAAGAAAGGCGAGGAATTCTACCAGATCAGCTTTGGTGGCCGCGCCGACGAGAAAGCCGCCATCGGCGACATTACCGGTCCGGGCCTGAAATCCGAGGAAGTCCCCGGCGCCCTCAAACGCGTCATCGACACCTATCGCAGCCTGCGCACCAGCAAGGATGAGATCTTCATCGACACGCTCACACGCCTCGGCCACGATCCATTCAAGGAGGCGCTCTATGCCGCTGATTAAGCACGGGGCCGAATCCGACGATCCCTGGGACTATGTCGAGGATGAAGTCGAACTATCCGATGGCGGATATTTTACCGTCCGGCTGAGCCGTTTCTTGGCTGAAGCGCCGACCTTGTCCGACCGCAATACGCGCGTCGGGGTGCGTCTCGCATCGGATGACGACGTCGAGGAATTGGTGCCGTACCTCCAGCATATACAGCTGATCGAGATCGATTTCCCGAAATATACCGATGGCCGGGGCTACTCGCAGGCCCAGCTCCTGCGCCGTCGTTATGGCTATACCGGAGAGCTGCGCGCGGTCGGCCACGTCCTGCGGGATCAGATATTCTATATGAACCGTTCAGGCATCGACGCTTACGATACGGTCCGTGCCGACCTAACTTCAGTGATGGAAGCATTGAAGGAATATTCCGAAGTCTACCAACCGGGTGCCGGTGGTCAGGTGCCGGTGTTCCGCAAGAGACACGGAAGTTAGAACCTGATGCCTTATGGTGACGTTATTGCCCGGAACGCTGAAGCGCCGGAACTCCGTCTCGCACGCCTGAATGGCGAACTGCGCGACGCGTCCGCCCAGACGATCCTGCGTGTCTCGATGATCCGCGAATGGCCGGAGCGCATGACTTACGTCTCCAGCTTCGGTGCCGAAAGCGTCGCCATGCTCGCCCTCATCGCGGACGTCGATCCGTCGCTGCCGATTGTCTTCCTCGATACCGGCATGCATTTCCCGCAGACGCTGGACCATCGCGACGAAGTTATCGACCGCCTCGGCCTCACCGGCGTCCGGTCGATCCCGCCGTCGGAAACGGAGCGCAAGATCCTCGATCCGAAGAATGATCTCTGGAAAACCGATACCGATGCCTGCTGCGCCCTGCGCAAGGTCCGTCCGCTCGAGCCTGCCCTTGAAGGCTTCTCGGCCTGGATCACGGGTCGCAAGCGGTTCCATGGTGGCGCGCGCATGTCGCTGCCTGTCTTCGAATTTGCCAATGGCCGCTACAAGATCAATCCGCTGGCCAACTGGACGCCGGAAGATGTCGACCTGATGATCAAGCAGCGCAACATGCCGCGTCACCCGCTAGTCGAGCAAGGCTATCCGTCCATCGGCTGCTGGCCGTGCACCAAGCCGGTCGCTGAAGGTGAAGACGTGCGCGCCGGCCGCTGGGCCGGTCAAAACAAGACCGAGTGCGGCCTGCACGTCGACAAGAACGAACGCCCGCGGGTGTTCTAGACCTTACTCCGGGTGGGGCGTCACACCACGCATTCCCGCAGCGCCCTCTCCAGTCTGGGGGGGGTATAGTGATGTCCGATAAAAAATAATCTCGTTTGAACATACTTTGATATAACGTGGGGATTGATCGGAGATTCGGCAGCAACCCGACCGGAAAGGGTATAATGACTTTTGTAGACGCGCTAGTTCTAGCGTTGGTCGGTCCCATTTTTTTGAGTATCTTCTACGCAATGGGTGCAACCTTCGATAAAAACTATCAGGTCAGAAGCTACAGTTTCAAAAAGTCCGCTTTCAAACTGCTGAGTTTCTTAATTGTTATCCCGCTACTCACGTTGCCGGGGCTCATCATAGTTTGGTTGTTCGGGTGAACGGCGCTTCAGGGCGCTGACATTTGACCTTATAGCCGCTAAACTGGGCCCCTGCCGCCCCACTACTTGTTTCGACATATTGACGCTTTTTGGAAATACACCGCCATGCAGCTGAACTGGTTCTCGCGCCTCACAAAGCGGTCTAAGAAGATCGACTTGGGTCGGGCCCGCTCCAATCATACGGTCGAGAAACCGGTAACTGACAATCGCGCTTCGCGGGACAATGTATTTCGGGAAGCCACAATTACTTCGCAAGATGGTCACAGGTTGAGAGCCGTGGTGACGGACCTGAGTGCATCCGGACTACGTATTCGCTTCTATGCGAAGCAAACGCTTTCTGAAATTGTCCAAGTCAGGTTGCAAGGTAATTCTTCAAAGCGTTTTGCGCGTGTCGTTTGGCAAAGAGGAATGGATTTTGGATTGCAGTTCCTTCCTGAAGATAGGCCTTGACTATTGTCGCTTCTATTGGCGGATTCTCCGCATCAAGCGTCGAAGCCGCTACGCCTCCTGAAATCTCGAAGCCATTGGTTCGTCTCTTCTGAGCAATCTTCGGTAACTCGGCACTCCGGATATGCTGAACACCCCCAGAAGTATCTTCCTGCCTTTGAGCCCCGTCTTGCTAATTTCGTCGTCATCCTGCATTGGCAGCTTGGGCATCGCTTCGGAGGCTTCAAACCATATTTTTCATGGAGCTCTGGATAAACGCTTTCGGCTAGGGCTCTTACTTTGTCCCGATCATCCTTTGTTCGAAACATAAGACTTCCGTTTACGGTGACGCAGTCGGACTTCAGTTCGTCCAAAGCCTTATTAACGGCCATGGGCCAAGCGGGATCAAGGCGCTTCTTGCCTTCAATCTTGGAGAACCGACGCCATCCCAGGCGCTCTGTGTAAGGTGCCAAGAACGCACTGACCTCCTTTCGATATGTTTGCCTGACTTTCTCGTAGGCTGGGTCGTTCTCAATCCAAACTCGCTTGGTAATACTCATTCCGCAACTCCTTCATTGTGCGTGTTAAACGTAGCCGTGGCCGCTATTGTGGGATCTGGCTCACCGCTCGGCCCCACTCGATTGGCTTCCTTCCCGATCAATTGAATTCCCGACACAACGATGTGCCGTCGCTGAGTTCTCCCAACGTCCCACGGCCCGCCATTTTCAAACTTGTCTTCCGGACTCAGATGAAACAGTGCCAAAGCCTCAGCGTAGGTCTTCAAAGCTTCGGGCTCGACAGGTTCACCCGACACACGGTCGAAGGCCATCGCGCCCGCGAGCGCTCCATCCCGTTCGAATGATGAAATAGGCTTCGGACGCACAGTCTTGCGAGGTCTGCCCCGCTTCGATGGGTCCACAAATTCCGGAGTTGGCATCTCGGCCATCGCTCCCGTCCGTGCGATGGGGGCAACCATAAACCCGAACGGCTTCACTTGGTCTGGGTAGGCTTTCCCAGCGTTGAAGCACTTCATCCATCGCAGCAAAGCCGGACTGGTCGCGCCGTATCGCCTCAGTGCTGGGTTGCTCAGACCTGCGTGATAGTCGAGCGGCACCTTGTTAGGCGATCCATTCAAAGCCGCTTCGATAAGCTTATACCAATAGTCATACTGCCAACGGCTAATCCCCATCGTCCCCAGTGGACCAACGGGTTCGGGTACGCCTTTAGCCGGGTTATCAGCCCCATAAGGTGCCATGAATGCGCCAAGCCCATGCGCAGAGGCTTTTCGGATAACCGGCTTTCCGTCCTTATCGATATTGAACAGCGCATAGCGCTTAGCCGATATGGCAAAACAATAGAGCGGCGTAAGTTCTTTGGATGTTGCGCTGTAATTCACATCCTCAATCTTCAGGATCGATCCTGGCTTCCGATAAGGGTTGAGCGGCTCGAACCAATCAATCACCGCTTGGCATCGCGCATTGAATGCATCGTTCGACAAGCCATCGGGTTTGGCCATCGCGATGCTGTCAGTGTCGCAGAAAGTCCAATCCATACCCTGATCGGCAGCAAGCCGCTCCGACAAGGCCAGCATCAAACGGGCCGCGCCCGTAATCAGCGTCGCAAGCAATGGATGGAAGTAACGCCCCGGCTCTTCGAGCGCAGCCGACGTGACAGACGATTTCTCGCCATTCGCGGTGAACAGGTCCAACGGTCTGGGCTTTGATGCATCGTCCCGGTTGATCTCAACGAAGATCCCGTAGCAGGTCGAGTTCGCGATGATCTTGATCTGCTGTTGAAGCGGGTCGTGCCGCGCTTTCGCTTCGTCCCGCATATCGACCAGCCGCGTGAACATGTCTTCGGTGTTTGGATCGATGCGATAGTCTTCAAGTCCGAAGAGATTGATGGGTTTCAGGTCTGATTGACGGGGGCCGGGTTCAAACGTGATCGCTTCTAGAATACGCGGCGTCTTGCCGGTGAGCATCTTCGACGCGAGCACATCGGCGAGCGTGTACCAAAGCGGCGTCTCAGATGTCAGGTGATTGAGCCCAATCGTCAGATTGTCCCGGCCTTCAGAATAACGCGTCCGCACTGGCAACACGTCGTCATCAGGACATAGACTCACAAGCGTATGCAGCTTTCTCCACGCGGTCGGACCTTGGAGGTCTGCCAGCGTGGTGTCGTCTAGAAACGCTTGTGTCTCTTCAGTCGTTGATCGCTCACTGTAGCCATCGGCTATCACGAAGCTGTTCAGCCCCATCAGCGCGTTGACGGTTGGGTACATGGATTTGAAGTCGCAATAGAGCCCCTGGCTCACTTGACGGCGAATGCGTACTTCAGCCCGTCCGCCAAAGTAGGCAGACATGATCCGCCCGAAGCCTTCGCGCGGAGTGTCAGGCTGGCACCCCAGCAAAGGAACAACGCCCATCTGCTTCAGGTAGGCTTTGCCGATACTGGCTTCGCTCAGGATGTGCTGGAGCGGTGTTTTAAGCCCGTGCGACGCATACTTAGCTGACAGCGCGTCATAGCACTCCCACGTCGCTTGCACGTCTGCGCGAGCATAGTCGAGATATTGATCGGTGATCGGTCCGCCATGCTCTTCGGTCTCGAGCTTCTGAGTGGGAACGTTCAGGAATGCAGACAGGCTTTTGAGCGAATGCTTCCGGCTGGTGAGCGCCATCGCAATCGTCTTCACGTCAATGAAGTAGCCGCGATTGTGCGGGGTCTCTAACTCGCGATTTCGCATGCCCTTGCCGGTGTGTTGTTTACCCGGCTTCGCGAAGTCCATGAGAGCTGCAGACGCGCTCAGATGTTTGACGCGAATGTTGGGTTCCGATTTCCAAGGCGACAGGCCGAAAGTAAACCCCCCGCGCATGTTGCCACGAGCTTGGCCTTGCTCACTCGCAATACGGGACAAGTCGAAGGGCAAATTAAACCCGACGATGGTGCCGTTGCCGAGATACCCGATCTCCAAGAATATATCGCACCGAAACTTATCGACAGCGACGAGCGTCAATCCATTCGCTTCGGCGTATGCCATGACGGCACGCATGTCATACTTGGATAGATGCGGATCATGAAACAGGATCTCGCTGACCAGCTTCCCGTGTTCGCGCACCTGACAAAATCCGATGCGGAGGCCTTGCGCCGCATCGGTTGTTGTCTCGGTGTCGAAAATGATCGTCCAGGGGGATGGCTCATCCAATGTCTTGCGCGCGGGTTTGGCCGCAAGAGGGGTTGAGCCAGGCTTTTCTGTATAGGCCCTTACGTAGAGATCGGTGTTGAACGGAGCGCTCATGCGATGGCCTCCGGCTTATAGGGCAGGACATGCTCGGACTGATCGACCAGCCAAGCCCCGAACGCGGCGATGGTCTCAGCGATGCGGCGGAACCATTCAGCGAGCGCAAGCAGGTAACGCCCGATGATCTCCATCTGCGGATTGATCGATTGTGGCGCGTAGGAAAAGTCCTTTTCGGTATCGCTCATTTCACGATGGCAATTGCTGCAAAGCACGCCGCCATCGTCGTGGAACTGACGCGGCGCGATATGGGCAAGCTCCATTGCCGCTGGATGGTTCGAGTATCCGCACGACAGGCAAACCGGGGTGCGGGTCCTCAGTCGTCTGTAGTCGTTCTCGCGGCGTTTTTCCTCTGCAGTAATGAGATCATTCATGGGAAAGTCCTTTCATGTTTGAATGATTTGATAGATTTCGTGGAATTCGGGTTCGTCCTTCATCGCGTAGCGAAGCAGCGCGTTGGGATCGGTTTCGAAGGGATGGAACTTGCCGGAAATGTCGGTGACACCTTCGCCGACAAATGG
>NZ_JBDNGN010000029.1:0-20871 GCF_041689225.1 Hyphomonas sp.
CTAGCGCTTCCTGATGCGGCGTGTCCGGACGAGCAAAGCCTGGTCCTGACGTGCCGCCAGGGACGCAAGAGCAGACGTAATCATATCCCTCAGGATTTCCCGGGAGAATGTATCGACGCGCTGGTCGATCCGGTCGATGAGGCGCTGCATGCCCTTGCGGGTCAGGAAGCCGAGAGGTTGTGCCATTGCAGGCCTATTCGCTGCTGGGCGTTTCATCTTTTTGCCTCGTCTTGCCAACGCCGGTGATGATGCCGAGGCCGATGAGTATGACGGAACAGACACCTATCCAGATGAGCGACAGGCCCAGCATGAACGCGCCATAGGCGAGCCCTGCGATCAGGACGAGAAAGCCGATAAGATAGATCGGGAAGGACGACATGGGGCGATACCTTGTTTCAGACTGTACTGGCATCTCAACGCCGCCCGGACCGCGCGGTTCCCCGGTCAAGGCGCAGAAGCGGCTCAGCGCGTCCCTAGACGTCCCTTGTGCGACGGCGTGCGTGGGAGCAAGCTCTCAACTTGCATGAGAGGCGGAACAGATGATCCTGATCGGCATGTATGACAGCCCGTTCGTGCGGCGCGTGGGCATTGCCTTGCGCCTCTATGGCATCGCGTACGAACACCGTGCCTGGTCCGTGTTCAGCGATACCATGAAGATCATGGCCTATAACCCGCTTGTGAGGGTGCCGACGCTGGTGCTGGACGATGGCGAAGCGTTGATCGACAGCGCAGCCATTCTCGATGCGCTGGACGACTTGGTCGGCCCTGAGCGCGCCATGACGCCAAGCAACGGACCGCCGCGCCGTGCGGCGCTGAAAACCTGCGCGCTGGCCGCTGGCATCGCCGACAAGGCGGTGTCGCTGGTCTATGAGCGCCATGTCCATGAACGGGCGGACCCGGTCTGGATCGAACGCTGCGCCGGACAAATCACGCGGGTGATGAATGAGCTGGAAATTGCCCTCGCCGCACAGACCACGCACTTCTGGCGCGGCGACGCGATCGGGCATGATGACGTGATGGTATCATGCGCGGTCACGTTCATGCGTGATGCGTTGGCGGGCGATATGGACCTGGCACCCTGGCAGGCGCTGAAACGCCATACCGACATGTGCGAAGGCCTGCCGGAATTCCGGGAGTCCTACATGAAGTTCAAGATCGGCTAGGCCTTCGCGACCTGTCCGGGGCGCTTGCCGGTCCAGCGGTGGAAGGCCCGCGAGAAAGACGAAGGGTCGGAGAAGCCGACCAGGTAGGCGGTCTCGTTGACCGAGACTTTCTCGCCGGAGAGGTAATGCAGCGCCATCTGGTGGCGCAGGGAATCGAGCAAAGTATCGAAGCTGGTGCCTTCCGCCTTGAGTTGGCGGTAGAGGGTCTGACGACTGACACCCATGCGCGCGGCAACACTGTCCATGGTGACATCGCCCGTGTGCAGGACAGGCAGGATGATCGCCTCGGCGCGCGCCGCGACGCCTTGCGCGGCATCAAGCGCCTTCATCAATTCATCGGCCCGTGCGCTGATCGAGCCGAACACGTAGCGCGGCGTTTTGGACAGGCGCAACGTGAAGAAGGCCTCTGTGATCTCCATGGAATTGCGAGAGGCGCTGAAGGTGACAGGTACACCGAGTATGCGCTCATAATCATCAGCATAGGCCGGTGCGGCATGGGTGACTTCGGCGGAGCAATAAAGCGGCGTGTTCGGAAAATAGTGCCGGGCGCCGCAGATGAAACGGCCAAGTGTCGACTCGGTGAGTTCCGGGAACTCGTTCGGGTTATTGCGCGTGTCGATGATGAATGCGCTGTTGCCTTCACGGGTGATGACGAACCGATCGCCATCCGACGGCGCCGTGGTGTCGATGACCAGGCGGCCATATCGATTCATCTGGCGGAACGCTTCCGGCATATCGGTCGCCGCGTCGGTAATCAGGCCCACGATCGTCAGGTCGTTGAACCGTACGGTGGAGCCAAACAGGAGACCGAGCATCGGTTCGCCGGATAATTCTTTGCCCGCGCGCATGAGCGTCTTGAAGGACGTCAGCGGAATGCGTGTGTCCGCGTCGGCGAGGTCGGCGTCGGTGATGCCTGCGCGGGCGAGCAGGGCCTCACGCGGCGCGCCATGCGACACGGCAAGGTCGAGCAGGGCCGAGGCATAGCCGGCGGATACCGTGGCGCTGGCGGTCATCGGGAAACGGCCAGGATGTTACTGCGCGTCATGATTATGTCGCCAAGTGTCATGGGGAGAGGGTCGCCCGTCCGGTAAGTTGTCGCAAGACTATAACGACCGGAGTGAACCCAAAATGACCGACAGTGCCGCAATCGGGCGTACGCGCGCCTTGATAGACCCCCGCAAGGCCCTGTCCTTCAGCGGGGCTGTATGGTTCACGGCGGCCGCAATCGGCCAGCTGGCCTTCATGCTCGATATCGCCGCTTTCTATTACGTCTCCACGTTCCAGGGTAACTTCGACCGTATGGACGGCCGCGTGATCCGTGGCTTCATCAGCGGCGACGTTCCGGGCAACGCCCTGTTCCTGTCGCATGTGCTGCTGGCCTTCTGGATTACTGCGAGCGGGCCGCTGCAGTTCATCCCGCAGATCCGCAACCGGTTCCGGGCCTTCCATCGCTGGAATGGACGCTTTTACCTAACCGTCGCCCTGCTCACGAGTTCAGGCGCCCTCATCCTCACCTACCTCCGCCCGCATTTCGGATCGTTTGCCTTGCTGGTCGTGAACACGGCCGACGGCATGCTGATCATCGCGTTCGGATGCCTCGCCCTGAGGGCGGCCCTGCAGCGTCGCTTCGACGACCATAGGCGATGGGCCCTGCGCATGTTCATCGTGGTCAGCGGCGTGTGGTTTTTCCGTCTCGGCTACGGGTTCTATTTCTTCATCACGGCAGGAAAGATGCCGGGAACGCACAACCTGACCGGACCGGCCGACATTGCTGTCGCCAGCACATGGGCTGTCGCGCTGCTGGGACTGGAATTCTATCTTTACGCCCAGAGACGCCGGTCAGGCGCCCTCAAACTGACAGCAGCCGCGATGGCGATAGCGGCTGCTGGAGCAGTTCTGGTGAGCAGTTATTTCGCGGCCCAGATGTTCTGGCTGCCGACGCTGGCGTCCTGAAGGCCGCAGCGCCGGGTTGGCCGGATCTAGTGGTCGGCGTTGGATTTCGCGCGGCGCTTGCGCTCGTGCGGATCGAGATAGATCTTGCGCATGCGGATATTGGTTGGCGTGACCTCGACCAGCTCATCGTCGGCGATATAGGCCAGCGACTTTTCAAGCGTCATTTGAAGCGGCGGCGTAAGGCGGACAGCCTCATCCGTGCCCGAGGCGCGCATGTTGGTCAGTTTCTTGCCTTTGAGCACGTTCACTTCGAGATCATTGTCGCGATTGTGCTCGCCGATGATCATGCCGGCATAGACCTTGTCGCCGGGATGGATAACCATCGGACCACGGTCTTCGAGGTTCCAGAGTGCGAAGGCAACAGCCTCGCCCTGCTCCATTGCGATCAGCACGCCGGTGTGACGGCCCTGGATACGGCCCTTGTGCGGGGCATACTCATGGAACACGCGGTTCATGATGGCGCTACCGCGCGTATCCGACATGAGTTCGCCCTGATAGCCTATGAGGCCGCGGGTCGGCGCGTGGAAGACCATGCGTGTGCGTCCAACGCCCGAGGGGCGCATGTCGAGCATGTCGGCTTTGCGCTCGGAGAGTTTTTGCACAATGATACCGGAATGCTCGTCGTCGACGTCGATGGTCACTTCTTCAATCGGCTCGAGCTTTTCGCCGTTCGGGCCTTCCTGCATGACGACCTGCGGACGCGAGACGCCGAGTTCGAAGCCTTCGCGGCGCATCGTCTCGATCAGGACGGCGAGTTGGAGTTCGCCACGGCCAGACACGGTGAAGGCCTCAGCATCGGTGGCGCGGTCGACCTTGAGGGCGACGTTGCCTTCGGCTTCCTTGAGCAGGCGGGCCCAGATGATCCGCGAGGTAACCTTGGTGCCTTCGGTGCCGGCAAGCGGCGAGTCGTTGACGCGGAAGGTCATCGAAATGGTCGGCGGGTCAATTGCCTGGGCTTCGATCGGGATCGTGACGGACGGGTCGCAGAACGTGTCAGCGACGTTTGCCTTGGTCATGCCGGCGAGCGAGACGATGTCGCCTGCGACGCCTTCGTCGACAGGCACGCGTTCAAGGCCGCGGAACGCGAGCACTTTCGATACCCGGCCCTGTTCGACGAGCGAACCGTCGCGGGCGAGAACCTTGATCTGCTGGTTCGGCTTGACCGTGCCGGAGGAAATACGGCCGGTCAGGATACGTCCGAGAAAGGGATCCGAGCTGATCGTGGTGGCGAGGAGGCGGAACGGGCCTTCCTCCACCATCGGTGTTGGCACGTGATCGACGACCATCTGGAACAGGGCATCCATATCAGTGGTCGGGTTTTCGTAGTCTGTGTTCATCCAGCCCTGCTTGGCCGACCCGTAGAGGATCGGGAAGTCGAGCTGCTCGTCGGTCGCATCGAGATTGGCGAAGAGGTCGAAGACTTCGTTGATGACTTCATCGGGACGGCGCTCGGGCTTGTCGATCTTGTTGACGGCCACAATCGGGCGCAGGCCGACCTTGAGGGCTTTGGAGACCACGAACTTGGTCTGCGGCATCGGGCCTTCAGAGGCATCGACGAGCACGATGGCACCGTCGACCATCTGGAGAATACGCTCAACTTCACCGCCGAAATCGGCGTGGCCGGGCGTGTCGACGATATTGATGCGGTAGCCATTCCACTCGACCGAAGTGGTCTTGGCGAGGATGGTGATGCCGCGCTCGCGCTCGATATCGTTGGAATCCATAGCGCGCTCGACGGTTTTCTCGTTTTCGCGATAGGTGCCGGACTGTTTGAGCAGTTCGTCGACCAGTGTGGTCTTGCCGTGGTCAACGTGTGCGATGATCGCGATGTTGCGCATTTTCTCGATGGACTGGGACATAGGGACTTTAGGCTTTCGGGAGGAGGAATCGGATGTCTGGCGCGCGCCCTAGCCGAATATACGGGTTTTGGCCATGGGGGATGGGCATGATGACATCAGGCGGCTATGCCAGTCCCTTCCCTCTCAAAGCCGGTAGTGTCCCAATCCATGACGAATTCAAACGATATGCCGCTCGCGGCGAACCCGCTCGATCGCGCTGCGCATCACCGAACAGACGAAGCCTGGCTGGAAGCCGCCATGCAGCAGGACAATGTCCTTTTCTTCCTGATGCGTAATGGCGAACCCTTTGTCGAAAAGCAGGGATTGTTCTGGATGGGCCCCGAGGCGCGCAAACTGTCGCCCGCTTCGCCCTGGCTGTTCATGGGTGAGGACAAGACCGGTGCGCCGGTCTTCGCCCTTAACCTGCCCCCGAAATTCGATGTCGACTCTTCCCTGATTGCCGGCGTCGGAAGCTTTGGCGAATTCCGCATGGCGGTGGGGGCGATTTCGGCCATGGAGGCCAATCTTGTTTCAACCGCCCGCAGCCTGTTCATGTGGCACGCCAGTCATGGCCATTGCGTCAAATGCGGCGGCAGGGTCGGGGTGGTCGAGGCCGGATGGAAAAGCCAGTGCCCGGAATGCGGCGCCGAACATTTCCCGCGGACCGATCCGGTGGCAATCATGCTGGCGGTGAAAGACGGCAAATGCCTGATCGGTCGTCAGGCGATGTGGCCCGCAGGGTTCATGTCGTGTCTCGCCGGCTTCTGCGAACCGGGCGAAACGATCGAACAGGCCGCGGCGCGAGAACTGTTCGAGGAGGCAGGCATCATGTGCGACCCGGCCAGCGCCGAATACGTCGCCTGCCAGCCTTGGCCGTTCGCCTCATCGCTCATGGTTGGACTCATTCTCGAAGCCGAAAATTTCGAAATTACGGTGGATAAAACCGAGCTCGATGAAGCAAGATGGATTACGCGTGCCGAAGCACGTGAAATTCTTTCCGGCAAACATCCCGAGCTTTTGTGCCCGCCCGCAATGGCAATAGCCCATCATATATTGAAGACCTGGGCTCTCCGGGACGATTAATCGTATACGGACGACCCAATCCCGCTCGCGCGTCAGGTGAAAATCAAGAGTTGATTTCCCGCGAATCACAATATTATTGGCTCGCCACTGACAGGAGATCGGAAATGGCAATTGCAAAGAAAAAGCCGGCCGTTAAAAAGCCGGCAGTGAAGAAACCAGCCGCTAAGCCGGCAGCAAAAAAACCTGCTGCCAAACCGGCAACCAAGACTGCGACTAAAACCGCTACTAAACCAGCGGCCAAGAAACCAGCTGTTAAGAAGCCGGCCGTCAAAAAGCCTGCTGCCAAAGCTGCTGCGAAACCAGCCGTAAAAAAAGCTGCTGCGAAGCCAGCCGCGAAAAAGCCTGCTGCAAAAAAGCCGGCTGCAAAAAAGAAATAAGTCTGCGGACAACAATTCGGAAAACGGGCGAGCATGTCTCGCCCGTTTTTTTGTGGGCGAAGGCTCCTTTCTGCCTGTCGAATGGAACCCCCGCACCCTCTCCAAGTGCGGGGGCCATCCTGCCGGGCAGTCAATCAAGGGCTGCCCGCCCGACCGGACCCTTACTGGCCAGAGCTAGAACTTCAGAACGTAGGCAACGTCGATCACGTCGATCGAGTCGTCATAGTCGAGGTAGGTATAGCCAACGCGGATGCCCTGGTTGGGGGCGAAATAGTAGTCGCCGCCAACACCGAGCGCTGCAGCATCGTCATCGCCCGAAGCGGACACGCCGCCTGCCGAGGCTTTGATCTCAGTGCTCACATAGCCGATCCGACCGAAGACATCGGCCTTTTCAGCAAAGGGAATCCGGCCCACGGCATAAGCGCCGTAGGAGTTTTCCAGTTCAACGTTCACATCGATACCGGATATCGTGGTGGATTCATCAGAAACGCCGACGGCCGCTTCGATTTCCGCACCGAGGAATTCGTTGAAGTTGTAGCCGCCACGCAGCTGGACGGCGCCAAGATCGGCGTCGTCGGCACCATAGTTGCCGTAGCCGATCGTTCCGTAGAATCCGGTGTCCTGCGCGAAGGCAGGTGCAGCGGCGAGCGCAACGAGGCTGATGGCCGTGGTGAGTGCAAATTTCATGGGAGGTATTCCTTTTGTTATCCCGTCTCCGGGAAACCGGAATCTAGCGATTGATTGTGGCAAGTTGCATGAATTCGGATTCATGTTTGCATGCGAAAAAAAAGTGTGGCTGCGGCGCAACGCGCTGGATTCCGGGGCTTGAGAATTCAGGGAAAAACCGACGGTCCGCCTCTGAAAATGCGACGGGCCGCAAGTAAATCGCGATTCAGATATGTGGCGGAAACTGCCTTATTGGTTAAGGGCAGACCATTCCGTATCGGCTTTCGAAATGAAGCCGGGAACGTCGGCATTCCATTTACCCTGGATGTCGGAATTGTAATTCAAGTAGAGCTTGCCTTCGACGATCTTCCAGTAGGCGGCATCACCCTTTGCGTGCTTGCCGTCCGCCATGGCCCAGGCGCAGTAACCACCATATTGCGGCGCAAAAGCCGCCGGATCGGCGATGAAGGCATCGCGGTGTTCAGCACTCGTGAACTGGAAGTTGGCGCCCTTGTATTCGGCGGTGAAATCCTTCGAGCCTTTGGCGGGCGCCCCAGTCTCGAAATAAGCGACAGTATCATATCCCTGCAGTGCGATCGACGAGAACCGGCCAGTATAGATGGCTGGCTCTGCCGCCGCTGCAGGCGCGAACGCCAAGGCTGGAGAAAGGGCGAGCGCGGCGGCGATGAGGAGGGGGCGGAGTTTCATGGATGTTCTCTTGGGACTGCGTTGAGGGAAGTAGGGTCGCCGAGGCCCGGGAGGTGTACTCGAGGCGGAGTGGGGACGGCCTCGAAAGAAGGCCCCGGCGACCGGGCGAAAACTCAGATGGGGTGGATCCGGGTTTTCGCAAACGTGCTGGGTGATGCGGCGCCGGGGCTTGGCAAGATCGCTTCGCGGATGCCGCCCAACATGGCGAACAGGGTCTTTCGTCTGACCACAAGAAGCGTGAGCGAACCCACCCAGACAGTGACGGCCATGGCGAACAGGCCGCCGCCATCATTGTTCGGATCGATACCGAGCGGCGTGAACAGGTGGAAGCTCACCGCGCCGCTCATGACAGCGACGGCCATCAGGGCACCGAGCGTCTGCAGGCGGCGAAAGGCTGAAAACACACCCAATAGAAGGCAGGCCGATGCGACCAGCTCAGCCGAACCGATGACGTACTGGCTGAACAGGCCGGTCTGCGCGAACAGGCCCCCTGCCCCGAAACTGCCGGCCCAAGCATCCAGCCGGCCAAAGATGACCTGCGTTTCGGGGGCATTGGTGAACTTGTAGCGCAGGCTGTCAAGGAACACGGCCGAGGCAATGAGGCTGGACACGTGCGGCGCGTAGGTCTTGATCTTGTCGTGCATTATGAGCGTCCCTCTCAGGTTTCTATGCGCAACATCTCATGGAGCGGTGCTCGCGGGTAAAGCAAACGCCTGTGAGCCAAGCCCACATTTGCGTGAGCGCCCTGCGAGTGAGGGTCACGGCGGCGCGCGGAGTTCATGCGCAATCGCCGGCACAGCCGCGCGTGCAGGGTGCCCAGGCATACGGCTTGTAGTCCTTGTTGAGGGGCGTCTCGGCCACATGGTTGGCATAGTTCGACATCGTCTTGAGGGCGACGCCGAGGATTACGCCGAGAATGGCGGCCTTTTCCCAGCCCGCGTTGAGGAATACGGAGACATCGGTGTCTGATACGAAACCGCGCTGTTGTGCCATGCGGCGCGTGAAGACGCGTAGGGCTTCCAGCCGGGTGTCGGCGATCCTTTGGTTGGTGCGGATGGCTTCGATGACTGATGCATCCAAGCCTTCAGCCGCAGCTGAAGCCGAATGTGCGGCAACACAGAAATGGCAGGCATTCTCGACACTGACCGTCGTTTGCACGACCTGGCGCTCCAGCGGCGAGAACCCCGCATTATCAAAAATACGCGACAGGCTGAGATAACCCTCAAGCGCGGCCGGATTTTCTGCCAGAACGCCCAGCATGTTCGGCATGATGCCGTTTGCGCGCTTCACCTGTTCAAGCAGGGGGCGCGCAGCGGGAGGCGCTGTCGTCTCGTCGTGAATTTTCAGGTCGCTCATGGGAACAGGTTTCTCGATCCAGGGTGGGCGCGCGGGCTCGCGCGCCCCTGTTGACCGAGATTTAGGTGCTTTTGCCCTTCGCAGAACGCAGACGCACCCCATATGCTTCATTCAGAATACGCATAGGAGGCCCTGGGGTGGACCGTATTGATGCCATGCGCCTGTTCATTCGCGTTGCGGATGCCGGCAGTTTTTCCAAAGCCGCAAGCGATCTTGGCCTAGGCCAACCGACCGTATCGCGCCGGATCCAGGACCTGGAAGCGAGTCTCGACGCTGCCCTGTTCCTGCGCACGACACGATCCCTCAGCCTGACAGAGGCCGGTGAACGGTTCTACAAGCGCGCGGCTGACATCCTGGCTGATTTCGATGATGCGGAAGCCGAGGCCCGGGGCCTTGACCATGAACCGATCGGCCTCCTGCGCATCTCCTGCGTCTCGTCCATGGCGCGCCTGGTCATCGGGCCTCGGATCGCAAGCTTCATGAAGCTGTATCCCCATGTGCGCGTGGATGTCCTGACCGATGATGCCTATACGGATCTCGTTGGCGAGGGCGTGGACCTTGCCTTCCGCATCGGATCACTGGTCGATTCGAGCCTGATGGCAAAAAAGGTGGGCGAATCCCCCCGGGCGCTGTGGGCCGCGCCCGACTACCTCGATGCCCGGGGCACGCCGCAGCACCCACGTGACCTGACGCAGCATGATGCTGTCATGTTCCGCCAGACCGCGACCAATGAATGGGTGCTGTCGCGCGACGGCGAGACCGTCAGCGTCAAGGTCGATGGGCGGTTCAAGGCCTCGTCGGGAGACCTCTTACTCCAGGCAGCGCAAAATGGCCTCGGCTTGTTCCTGTCCGCCAGCTGGCTTGTCTCGGACTGCGTCAATGATGGCAGCCTTGTGCGCGTCATGCCCGAATGGACGGCCACGCCCAGTCCAATCCATTGCGTGTGGACGTCCGGCAAGCTGCGCGGCAAGGCGAAGCTGTTTGCCGACCATATCGCCGACGCGCTGCAATTTGACACGCCGCCCTGCTAGAATCCGACGGTTGGCTTCGCGGGAAACACGCCGAGGAGTTTCAGCGACTGCGAGAAGAAACCAAGCTCTTCGAGTGCGTTCTGGACCGGGCGTTCGTCGGGGTGGCCCTCGATCTCAGCATAGAATTGCGTCGCCGTGAAAGAGCCGCCGATCTGGTAGCTCTCGAGCTTGGTCATGTTGACGCCATTCGTCGCGAAACCGCCCATGACTTTATAAAGCGCCGCCGGAATGTTGCGGACCTCGAACAGGAAGGCGGTCTTGACCGGTCCCTGCCCGGCTTCGATGTCGGATGGCTCGCGGGCCATGATAATGAACCGGGTCGTGTTGTGGGCGGCGTCCTCGATATCTTCGGCAAGAATGTCGAGACCATAGACCTTGGCGGCGAGGCGCGGCGCGATGGCCGCGACGGACCGGTCTCCGCCTTCGGTCACTTCGCGTGCTGCGCCGGCCGTGTCCGCAGACGTCACGGGCTCGATACTATGGGCTCTCAGGAAGTTGCGGCACTGGCCGAGGCCCATGATGTGGGAACGGGCCTTCCGGATTGCCTCAAGTTTGACACCTGGCAGGCCCATCAGCTGGAAGCGGATCGGCAAATAGTGCTCGCCGACGATCTGAAGGCTGGTCGTGGGTAACAGGTAGTGGATGTCACCGACGCGTCCGGCGATCGTGTTTTCCACCGGAATCATGGCGAGATCGGCCTCGCCCTTCTCAACGGCGGTGAAACAGTCTTCGAACGTGCGGCAGGGCAACGGTGACAGGCGCGGATAGGCCTCGTTGCAGGCAATATGCGAATTTGCCCCCGGTTCTCCCTGATAGGCGATGTGATTGGCCATTCGGCGTCCTTTTTTTACCTGTCCTGCGTGCGTCGGATCGCCGCGACGAAAGGAGAAGCGCCCCTTCCTCACAGCCTTTATGTTGTCTGCACTCCGTTAGCGTGCCAAAAGGCGCGCGCCAAGACACATGACCAGATAGATTCGAAGGAACGCCCCCATGGGAGAACTCGGTGTCAACAAGATCCTAGGCGCATTGCTCGCCACTGCGCTCGGCCTGATGGCCCTGCACCAGCTTTCGGGCATCGTGTTCAGCCACGGTGAAGAAGAAGCACATCACGGCGAGGAACACGCTGAAGCGACCTCGATGAGCGAGCAGATGTGCGCCAAGTATGCCTATTGCGTCCAAGTCGCCGACAGCGGTGGCGCCGGCGCGCCGGTTGAGGAAGTGTTCGACCTGGGTGCAGCCTTGGCCAGCGCTGACGCCTCCAAGGGCGAACGTACCTTCAAGGCCCAGTGCACCACCTGCCACAACATTGCCGATGGCGGCGCCAACGGAACCGGCCCGAACCTGCACGGCGTTGTCGGTGCCACCAAGGCCGTACATCCGGGCTTCACCTATTCCGCGGCCCTGTCGGGCGTCGGTGGCGAGTGGACCTATGAAGAAATGAACCACTGGATCAACAATCCGAGCGCCTATGCGCGTGGCACGTCCATGTCGTTCGCAGGCCTGCGTCGTGATTCGGACCGCGTGAACCTGATTGCCTACCTGGCAGCGAACTCTCCGAACGCGCCCGCGCTACCTGCGCCGCTGGCGGCCGCAACGGACGAAGCCGCACCTGCAGAGGGTGAAGCAGGCGCCGCCGCTACGGACGCTGTGGAAAGCGATGCCGCCATCGAACCGGCTCCAGCAGCACCCGTTGAAGCTGCACCAGACGCGACGGCAACCGAATCAGCGCCGGTTGAAGCACCCGCAGCTGACGACGGCGACGACTAGGCGACCGTTTCAGCCATCCAGCGGGGCACCACCTGTCCCGCGAGACGATCAACATCAATGCGCCGGGCCCCTATGGGCTCGGCGTATTGCGTTCTGACCCTGATGATTGCCTCTTCGAGCGGTTCGCGGGCCGTGGCCATGTGCCAGGCATTCGCGTGCAGGAGGTGCTCGCTGTCGGTCATGATGCCGACATGACCTTTCCAGAACACCAGATCGCCGCGTTTCAGGGCGCCCGGGGCCTTCCAATCTGCGATGTCATCCCCGGTCCAGGCGCACTGCATGTCACTGTCGCGCGGCAGGAGGACGCCCACGGCCTCGAAGGCCTGCTGGGTGAGGCCAGTACAGTCGAGGCCAAGACTGTCGCGTCCGCCCCACAGGTAGGGCGTGTGGAGGTAGCGTTCGGCGACCGAGACGGCGTCGGCTTCGCGCGCATCCTGTGAGGCGAGGTGGCGCGTGTGGACCCAGCCGGCCTGCGTGCAACTGGCATAGTCGCCATCGGTACTCGTGACCGTGACGCGTGCGCCGAGGCTGAGCATGAACTTGACAGGCGATTTCAGGTCCGGCGCGGCATAAGCGAATGTGCGCAGGGCCGCCACTTTGTGGGTTGGCGGGGCGATTGCCGGCGACAGCGCGTCGGACCGCATCCAGCCGACATAATGATCGCGATGGCAACGAATGCGGCTGAAACCACCCTGCCGGGCAAACACATCGACACTTTCGCCAAAAAGAACCTGAGTTGCGAGGCGCGCTGCTGCATCCGGGGATTCGCGGACGGCGGCCGTGCCGACCACCACATCAAACACCGTGCTTTCGCCTGCGGGGCGAGCCAGTCGGCTGTCAGTCAGTTCGGGCATGCACTGGGCCTCGGGCGGTTACGCGCCTAGGCTGCTGCGGTGGATTTGCCGCCGCGCCGCGGCGCCAATGTTTCGTCACTCTCACCTGAAGCTGCGGCAAGAACAAGGCCGGCGAAGGCCCGAAGATAGGTCATTCCGGCCGGTGTGCGCTCGATGAAGATATTGCGCAGATCATTGTCATCCTTGACGCGGCGAATGAAATCCAGCCGGGACAGGGTGTCGAGAGCCCGCGTCACAGCGGGTTTCGCGATGTCGAGATGGTCGGCCAGGCCGCGTACGGTGTGGGGGCCGGGGGCAAGCGCGATGGTCATCAGGATCGCCTGCTGGCGGGCTGTCAGATCCGGCGCGTCTGAGCGCACGGAAGCCGTCACAGCCCGACGCCAAAGTTCCAGTCCGCCACGTTCCGACAATTCCATCTACACATCCTCTCGATTCGCCTCAGAAACGAATCTCGGGTGATTTGCAGAATGCGTCTAGGCCCTGAAAGACGGCAAAACCGCTTACCCCTTCACATTGGACTCAAAACACACGACATTGCGGCCATGGCCAACGCACAGACACATGACCACATACGCGCCAACACGCCCTGCAGCCCGCAGGATGTGGAGACGTTCCTGAATGATGCCGAAGCGCTCGTAATGCGGCGCGGTGGCCGAATGACACGTATCCGCCGCAAAGTGTTGCGCCTGCTGCTGGAAAGCGCCGAGCCAGCCAAGGCCTATGACTTGCTGGCAAATCTCGACGGCGAGGGTTCGGCCAAGCCCCCGACCGTCTACCGGGCACTCGATTTCCTTCAGGAATCCGGCCTCGCCCACAAGATCGAGAGCCTGAACGCCTATGTCGCCTGCGGTCATACAAGCCATACCCATTCAGCAGTGTTCCTGATCTGCGACGAATGCGGCGGTGCCGAAGAACTGCACGCCGTCGCCACCAGCGAAGCGTTGAAAGCTGAAGCCGCCGCGGCAGGCTTCCAAATGACTCGTGCGGTCATCGAAGTGCGCGGCACATGTCGGGATTGTGCTGCGTGATCACACTTTGGCGGGGCAGTTGCAACCAGTGGGATTGCGACGAGATGGGGCACATGAACGTGCGCCTCTATATCGAAAAGCAAATGGAAGGGCTCGCCGCTTTCAGCCATGAACTGGCGATGCCAAATGCATTCCGGGAAGACGCACCGTCGACCCTGGTGCCGGTCGACCAGCATGTGCGCTTCATTCGCGAAGTGCTGCCCGGCCGTCCGATCAGCATGAATGGCTGTGTGGTGAGCGTCGGGACCAGTGACGCCGTGTTCTACCAGGAACTGCGTCACAGCGATGGGGCACTGTCAGCAGCCTACCTGACACGCGTGGCGCATATCGACACCAAGGGGCGGGAAGCCTTTCCGTGGAGCACGCGGGCGCGCATTGCGCTGGAAGCCCATATCGACACGCCACCTGCCGAGGCCGCGCCGCGCTCGTTCGATCCGAACGCCCCCACGCTTGCGACCGAAGACATCCGCATCGAGACAGCTCGCGATCTAGGCATTCCCCTGATCGGGAAGGGCATTGTTCCGCAGCACCATATCGACGTGCATGGTCGCATGGCGCCCGGCTGGATTATCGGCCGGATTTCAGACAGCGTGCCGAACCTCCTGTACGAATGGCGCAAGCAGGTGGCCGAGGCCGCCGGCGGCGTCCGGATGGGCGCCGCAGTGCTGGAAAACCGGCTTCGCTACCATCGCTGGCCGAAAGCGGGCGACGCGTTCGAAATCCATACATCGCTGGGCGGGACGGCCGAGAAGACCCACTCGCTAGTTCACTGGATGATGGACCCCGAGACGGGCCTGCCCTGGGCGACGAGCCAGGTCATTGCTATCACGCTGGACCTCGATGCGCGCAAGGCCATCCCGTCGCCTCCCAAAATGCTGGAAGACCTTGAACGGCTCGCGCCGCGCGGCCTGTCGCTCTAGAGATATTCCGACATGATTTCCGCGATGCGAGGAATGTCTGCCTGACGCAGGCCCGCAATATTGATGCGGCCGGATGCCGGCAGGTAGAGGCCGTGCTTTTCACGCATGTCTTTCGCCGCCTCTGGCGTCACCGGGATCTGGCTGAACATACCGTTCTGTTCGGCCAGCGCTGCCAGTCGGTTCGACCCCGTCTTCTCCACAAGCGCGTCGGACAATGCCTTGCGCAGGCTGATCATGCGTTCACGCATCTGCGTCAGTTCAGCTTCCCACTCGGCGCGCAGGGCCGGATCACCAAGAATGGTGGCGACAATCGCTGAGCCATGGGCGGGCGGCATGGAATAGCTGGTGCGCGAAATGTCGGCCACATGCGTCATGACGGCGTCAGCGGCCCGCTTTGTATAGGCCTGGCCAAGGAAGCAGCCGGTGCGTTCGCGGTAGAGTCCGAAATTCTTCGAGCAGGAATAGGAGACCATCGAGTCTTCGGCGATCTTGAGGAAGAGCCGCGCGCCTTCCATGTCGCTCTCAAGGCCGCCCGCAAACCCATGATAGGCAATATCGAGCATCGGGATGATGCCGCGCTCGACGGTGAGCATGGCGAGGTCGATCCATTGCTGGACGCTGAGGTCGATGCCGGTCGGATTGTGGCAAGGGCCCTGAATGATTATGCCGTCGCCGCGCCGTGTTTTCGAAAGGCTGGCCATCAGGCTTTCGAAATCGACACGGCCTGTTTCGGCGTCGGCATAGTCATATTCGGCGATTGACAAGCCGGTATTCTTCACAAGGTTCGTATGGTTGGGCCAGGTCGGGCGGCTCAGCCACACGGTCTTCACGCCAAGCCGTTTCATTAGGCCGACGCCGAGATAGAGCGCACCACAGCCGCCGGGCGTCGTCATCGAGATGAGTCGGCCTTTCTCGATCAGGTGCGAACTGTCGCCGAAGACGAAGCGCTCGATGGCGGCGCAGAAATCCGGATTGCCGCGGGGGCCCTCATAGACCTTGGTCGTCTGCTGCTTGAGAATAATTGTCTCCGCCTTGGCCACGGACGTCATGATCGGCGTGTGGCCGTCATCATCCTTGTAGACACCGACACCCAGATCGAATTTCTCGGTGCGCGGGTCGGCGCGATAGGCGGTCATGAGACCAAGCAGCGCGTCCGGCGGAAGTGCGTGGAGGGATTCGAATGCGGGGTTCATCTAATCGACCAGGGTTGCTTCGGTTTTGGCTTTCACGTCATCCATCGTGACGCCGGGCGCAAGCTCGATGACTTTCAGGCCGCCGAGTACGACATTCATGACGCAGAGGTCTGTGATGATGCGGTCGACGACGCCCTTGCCCGTCAGTGGCAGAGTGCATTCCTTCAGCACCTTGGTTTCGCCCTTCTTGTTGGCGTGGTCCATGACCACGACGATGCGCTTGACGCCCGCGACGAGGTCCATCGCGCCGCCCATGCCCTTGACCAGCTTGCCGGGGATCATCCAATTGGCGATGTCGCCATTCTCGGCAACTTCCATGGCGCCGAGGATGGCGAGGTTGATATGGCCACCACGGATCATCGCGAAGCTGGTAGCGCTGTCGAAGAAGCTCGAGCGCGGCAGCGTCGTGATCGTCTGTTTGCCGGCATTGATCAGGTCGGCGTCTTCCTCGCCCTCATAAGGGAACGGGCCCATGCCGAGCATGCCGTTTTCCGATTGCAGCGTCACGTCGACGCCTTTGGGAATATAATTGGCCACCAGCGTCGGAATGCCGATGCCGAGGTTCACATAGAAACCGTCTTCCAGTTCCTGTGCGGCGCGGGCCGCCATCTCGTCACGTGTCCAAGGCATACTAATTTTCTCTCTTTGGTAGAAAGACAACTCGATCATCAATCAAAGAAAGCGACTCTGATGACCTGCTCAATCTCTTTAGAATATACGCATTCCGATTGGCTTGCTGGGACAGTTCTGCCCAACTGGTTTTTGAATCTTGAAGGTCTTGAAGTTCAATATCGATTTCGGCTTCCGGCTCGCTGTTTAGCACCCGCAAGAGTTCTGTCATATTGAGCACTATATACCCTCCCTGTTTTGAACGGTGCGCTGTTCGATCCGTTTTTCGAATGTGCCCTGGAAGATGCGCTGCACGAAAATACCCGGCAGGTGGATTTCATCCGGGTCGAGACTGCCGGTCGGGACCAGTTCTTCGACCTCAGCAACCGTCACCTTGCCGGCCATCGCCATCATCGGGTTGAAGTTGCGGGCCGTCTTGTTGAAGATCAGGTTGCCCTGCGCGTCGCCCTTGTGGGCCTTGACGATGGAGAGATCGGCGACGAGGCCGGTCTCGAGAATATAGGTCTCGCCATTGAACTCGCGGTGTTCCTTGCCGTCAGCAATCACTGTTCCGACGCCGGTCTTGGTATAGAAGCCGGGAATGCCCGCGCCCCCTGCCCGGCACCGTTCGGCCAGCGTGCCCTGCGGGTTGAACTCCAGTTCAAGTTCGCCGGAAAGATACTGGCGCTCGAACTCCTTGTTCTCGCCGACATAGGAGGAGATCATTTTCTTGATCTGCCGAGTCTCGAGCAGCAAGCCGAGGCCGAAACCGTCGACGCCCGCATTGTTGGATACGGCCGTTATGTCCTTCACGCCTGTATCGCGCAGCGCTGCGATCAGGTTCTCCGGGATGCCGCAGAGGCCAAAGCCCCCGGCCATCACCATCATGCCATCAAAGGTGACGCCCTGAAGGGCCTCGCCTGCGTTCTTGTAAACCTTGTTTGCCATCAGGCCGAAGTCACCTTTTGCTCAATTGCGCCGAAAATCGAATGGCCCGCGCCATCCAGCATTTCAATGCGTACCACATCGCCGGGCGACATGAAGGGGGTCAGGGGCTCTTTTTTCAACAGTTGTTGAATCATGCGGATTTCCGCAATGCAGGAATAGCCCCGACCGCCCTCGCTAACCGGTTTTCCGGGGCCGCCATCCTTGCCCTTGTTGGACACGGTGCCCGACCCGATGATTGTTCCGGCACTGAGCGGGCGGGTCTTTGCGGCGTGGGAGACGAGCCGCGCGAGGCTGAACGTGGCATCCTCACCGGCTTCGGCCCGACCGAAGGCTTCGCCGTTGTAATCGACACGTAGCGGCAGGTGGACGAGGCTGTCTTTCCAGGCTGCCCCTAGCTCGTCGGGCGTGACGGCAACCGGGCTGAAGGCGCTTGGCGGCTTGGACTGCAAGAATCCGAATCCCTTGCCAAGTTCGCCGGGGATGAGGCCGCGCAGCGAGACGTCATTGCAGAGAAGGACGAGCCTGATGTGGCCGGCAGCCTCCTTCTCGGAGACACCGGCTGGCACGTCATCAGTGATGACGGCGATCTCGCCTTCCATGTCGCAGCCCCAGCTCTGGTCGCCAAGCGGGATGTCGTCACGCGGACTGAGGAAGACATCCGAGCCGCCCTGGTACATCAGCGGATCATCGTAGAAGCTCTCGGGCACGTCGGCGCCGCGCGCGGCGCGGACGAGTTCGACATGGTTGATATAGGCCGAGCCGTCGGCCCATTGGTAGGCGCGCGGCAACGGGCTTTCGCAATCATGTTCGTGGAAGCGGAAGGTGGGGACGGAACCGATTTCGACCTGTTCGGCAAGTTCTGCGAGCTGCGGCGCATAGACGGCCCAATTGTCGAGCGCGGCCTGAAGCGTCGGTACGATGCGCGCGGCATCTGTGCATTTGGTCAGGTCTTTTGAGACAACGACAAGGCGGCCATCACGGGCGCCGTTCCTGAGGGTAGCGAGTTTCATTTATTGTCCAGTTCTCTCAAAGCGGCCTCATCCCGAGCGAAGTCAAAGGACGGGGACGCGCGGTTCCAGAATAACGTTTATGGCACACCGCCCGCCGCCCGTCCTTCGACTTCGCTCAGGATGAGCGGCTCAGGCAATCAATGATCTTCCGTCGCGATTTTCTCGTGCAGCCAAGCCGCGTGGCGCGGGGCTTTCTTGGTGCGGCTCCATTCTTCGAGCATCTCGGGTGCGACGCGCTTCAATTCGGCCATCTGTTCCGGTGTACCGGTATTGCAGGCGAGTTCGAGGCGGTGACCATTGGGATCGAAGAAATAGATCGAGCGGAAGATGCCGTGATTGGTTGGGCCGACGACATCCAGCCCATGCGCCTCAGCGCGCGCCTTTGCAGCGAGCAGGTCGTCCATCGTGGCGACCTTGAAGGCGATATGCTGGACCCATTGCGGCGTGTTGTGGTCGCGGTCCATATCGGGCTGTTCGGGCAGCTCGAAGAAGGCGAGCACGTTGCCGTTCCCGGCATCAAGAAAGATGTGCATGTAGGGGTCATAGGCCCCGGTCGAGGGCACATGGTCTTCGGCGATGGCGAGCTGGAAATCCATGCCGAGCACGTCGTGGTAGAACTCGACAGTCTGCTTGGCATCCTTGCAGCGATAGGCGACGTGGTGGACGCCCTGGAGATTGGGCGCGTCCATTACACCTTCTCCTCGACCTTCAGCACGCCGCGTTCGACCTGGTCGCGTTCCATGCTTTCGAACAGGGCCTTGAAGTTGCCTTCGCCGAAACCGTCCTTGTAATCGCCCTTGCGCTGGATGAATTCGAAGAAGACCGGGCCGACCTGGGCCTGCGCGAATATCTGCAGCAGGAGGCGGGGCTCGCCGCCTTCGGTCGTGCCGTCGAGCAGGATGCCGCGCTTCTGGAGTTCATCGACGGGCTGGCCATGCCCAGGAAGGCGCCCGTCGAGCATGTCGTAATAGGTCTTCGGCGGCGCGGTCATGAAGGGCACGCCCCGTTTTTTCAGGCAGTCCCAGCAGGCAACGAGATCGTCGCAGATGAGGGCGATGTGCTGGATGCCCTCGCCGTTATACTCGCGCAGGAATTCCTCGATCTGGCCCTTGCCGCCCTCGCCCTCTTCATTGAGCGGGATGCGGATCTTGCCGTCCGGCGCGGTGAGCGCCTTGGACGTGAGGCCGGTATATTCGCCCTTGATGTCGAAATAGCGGATTTCGCGGAAGTTGAAGAGCTTCTCGTAATAGTCCGCCCAATATTTCATGCGGCCGCCATAGACATTGTGTGTCAGGTGATCGACCAGCTTGAAGCCCGCACCAACCGGATTACGGTCGACGCCCGGTTCGTATTCGAAATCAATGTCATAGATTGAAAGCTCGTCCTGGCCGGTATCGTAGCGGTCGATCAGGTAGATGATCGAATTGCCGATGCCACGAATGCCCGGGATGTGCAGTTCCATCGGGCCGGTGCGCATTTCGACCGGTTCGGCGCCCTGCTTCAGCAAATGGTCATACGCCTTGCGGGCATCCTTGACGCGAAAGCCCATGCCGCAGGCCGACGGGCCGTGCTCGCGGCTGAAATACCAGGCAGGCGATTTCGGCTCATAATTGGTGATCAGGTTGATGCCGCCCTGCCGCCAGAGCTCGACTTGCTTGGAGCGATGACGGGCGACAAGGGTAAACCCCATGGTCTCGAAAACGGGCTCGAGCACGCCTTTCTCGGGCGCGGAGAACTCGATGAACTCGAATCCGTCGAGCCCGGCGGGGTTGTCAAACAGGTCGGCCATGGTTCATTCCCTTTGCGATGGACTAATATAGTTTCATCTGTAACTAATATTGCCTCAGAAGGCAAGCCTGAAACCGGACCTTATCAATGCCCGAACTCCCGTCGAAAAGCACACTGCGCCTGCGCGACTTCCTGCCGTATCGCCTGTCGGTCCTATCCAACACGGTGTCGGGCAAGATCGCGAATCTCTACGACCGGGAATTCGGATTATCGATCTGGCAGTGGCGGGTGATGGCCGTGCTGGGAGAGAATGCCGGGATCACGGCGACAGAGATCGGACAGGTCACGGCCATGGACAAGGTGGCCGTCAGCCGAGCCGTCTCGGGACTGATCGAAAGCGGGCATGTCGCGCGCAAGGTATCCCCCGAGGACGGGCGGCGCTCGATCCTCTCACTCACCACCAAGGGCAAGGGCGTCTATGACAAGATCGTGCCGATCGCGCTGGATGCCGAGCGTGACCTCGTCGAAACGTTGAGCGCAGCCGAGCGGGAACAGCTGGCGCGCCTGATGGACAAGCTGGCCAAGACGGCAGAGCCGGATCGACCTCTCTGGTGAGCGCTAGCTGAGCGGCCAGAAGTA
>NZ_JBDNGN010000030.1:0-20880 GCF_041689225.1 Hyphomonas sp.
AGTGCATCCCGGTAGACACTTTGCGGCAGGCTGCGCAGCGCACCCTTGGCGAGGGCCGCATAGGCTTCGGCTTCCTGCACGGTGGCTTCGGCCGCGCCGGTCGCCCGGATCAGGTGCACTGCATGCGCAAGATCCTGCTCGGACTGGGTATCGGGATGCAGGGCCCGCTCCCAGAATGACCGGTCTTCATCAGACCCGCGACGCCGGGCGATAATCACGGGAAGCGTGATCTTGCATTCGCGGAAATCGTCGCCGACCGACTTGCCGATCACGGTCGTCGTGCCGCCATAGTCGAGCACGTCGTCGATGATCTGGAAGGCGAGACCGAGATTCTTGCCATAGGTCGCAAGCGCCGCTGCGTGGTCCTTGCCGCCACCTGACATCGCGCCGGTTTCGGCGGCCGCCTCGAAAAGGGCGCCGGTCTTGGCTTCGACGATGGCGAGATAGTCTTCGGTAGGCAGGTCGCGCGCCTGCATAGCGGCGAGCTGGCGTACTTCGCCTTCGGCAATGGTGGTCGACGCCGTCGCCAGGCGGTTCAGGATTGCGAGGCTGTTGGTTTCGACCAGCAGGTTGAACGCCCGTGCGAACAGGAAGTCGCCGACCAGGATCGAGGCCTTGTTGCCCCAGATCGCCTTTGCAGCGGGCTTTCCGCGACGCAGGTCGCTTTCGTCCACGACATCGTCATGCAGCAGCGTGGCGGTGTGGATGAACTCAACCGCAGCAGCGAGCGCGTGGGTCGCTTCATTGGCCACGCCGACAGCATGGGCCGCGATCAGGGTGATCATCGGGCGCAGGCGCTTGCCGCCGGCTGAGACAATATAGCCCGAAAGATCCGGTATGACGGCAACAGGGCTGGCGGCCCGCTCGGCGAGCAGGACTTCCACAGCGGCCAGATCGTCTGCGACGAGAGCCTGCATGCGCTCGACGATCGAACCAATGGCCGCCTTGGATCTGAGTCTCGGCGCGAGGGTCAAGAGCAACTCCTGTTGGATCACTATCCGCTTGTATCTAGGCTTATGTTATGCGGCAACAACGCACGACGCGGCACCGGGCCGCAGCCATATGGGTCATGTGTGGCGCCTGCGCCATAGGCCGAATGCCTGAAAAGCTGGAACGCCGCCGCGTTTTGCGCTTTATAGGCAGTATGAAAACCCTCATATCACTTTCCGCGCTTATTCTGCTCGCCGCGTGTGCGAGCCACACGCCTTATGGTCCCGCAAAATCCAGTGGTGCGGCGGGATATGAAACCCAGAAAATCGAAACCAATCGCTATCGCGTGTCCTATACTGACAGGGATGCGGGGCGTTCGCACGACATGGCTCTGTTGCGCGCTGCCGAGATCACGCAGCTGGATGGGCGGGACTGGTTCGAAATCACCGGTGGTTACACCGATCAGGACGGTGCCCGGTCGGACAGTCGTAACTCGTTCAGCGTGGGCGGTTCTACCGGGTCGCGTGGGCGTAGCGGGGTCGGACTGGGTGTCGGTTTCGGCATACCGGTCAGCTCCAGCGGGGGCAGCGTGACGACCGTTATCGACATCGTCACGGGCGAGAATCCAAAGCCGGACCGCCCGTCGGTCTATGATGCCATGTCGGTAGACATCAACCTCCGGGGCAACGCGCCCTGATGGAGGAAATTTTCCGCACCAATGACCTGGTGAAACTCTCTTTTATCGAGCATTTACTGCAGGAAGCGGGCATCGCCTATTTCGTGGCCGACCAGCACATGTCCGCCGTCGAGGGCAATATCGGTGCCTTTCCGCGGCGCGTGATGGTGCGCGGGGACGTCGTCAAGGCGGCTGCGCTTGTGCTGGCCGAGGTCGAACGCGGGTGATCGCGGTCACCGAGGATACGGTCTACCAGGGCCGCGTGAAACTGGTGCAACCATTGAAGGGATTCCGGGCCGGAACCGATTCTTTGCGGCTGGCGGGGGCGCTGGTGGAAAAGACGGGTGGGGAGGCTCTGGAGCTGGGATGCGGGTGCGGCGGGGCTTTGCTGCCAGCGGCGTTCCGGATGCCGGGCATGCGCTTCACGGGTGTGGAAATCGATCCGGAAATGGCGTCACTGGCCGAGGCGGGCGTGGCGGCGAATGGCTTCGAGGACCGGGTCCGGATAGAGACCGGCGAGGCTTCGGACTGGGTGAAACCGTATCAGAACCGGTTCGATCTTGTGTTCGCCAATCCGCCGTATTTCGCGCCGGGAAAAATCTCGGCGCCTGGCGAAGGGAAAACCTCGGCCTACATCGAATCGCTTGATGTTTCGGGCTGGGTGAAGGCGATGGTCTTCGCCGCCAAGCCGCGCGCGCCGATTGTGCTTATCCACAGGGCGGCTGAGCTGTCGCGGATCCTTGCGGTAATGGACAGGCAGACCGGCGAGGTCACGGTGCTGCCGCTGGCCGCGAAGCCGGGCGCCGAGGCAGGCAGGGTGCTGGTGAGGGGTCGGAAAGGGCTGAAGCGCGGACCGCTCCGGTTGCTTGCCCCGATACACACGCATGCGGCGGACGGGAGCCCTTCGGACGTGGCCCAGGCGGTGGCGGCCGGGGGTGCGGTGAGGTGGTGAACGGGGGTGGCAAGGGGGCGGCAGGGGTGTGGCCGGTCCGCGTTGCGACGCCAACGGAAAGGCCTGATCCATGATCTTCGGCATCCTCCTCTTCGGCTTTGCGATTTTCGGCATCGTGATTGCCGTGCTCAGTCATCCGGCCATATATCGCGGCCTGACCAAGCGCGGGAGCGGTACCGCCGACCACCCGGACTCCGACGGGCTGTAATGCTTGCGCGGGGCAGCGCTGCCCTGTAGTTCCGGACCAACACCAATTTCCGGACATGTCCCATGCCTGCGCCCAAAGCCCAGCCGAAACCGAAATCCTTCCAGGACCTGATCCTGACCCTGCAGGCCTATTGGGCCGAGCAGGGCTGCGCGATCCTGCAGCCATACGACATGGAAGTTGGCGCGGGTACGCTGCACCCGGGCACCGTGCTCAGGGCGCTCGGGCCGAAGAACTGGCGGGCGGCCTACGTCCAGCCGTCGCGGCGTCCGAAGGATGCGCGCTATGGCGAGAACCCGAACAGGCTTGGCCATTATTACCAGTTCCAGGTGATCCTGAAGCCGAACCCGGCGAACCTGCAGGACCTCTATCTGGAAAGCCTGTACAAGATCGGCATCGACCCGATGGTGCACGACATCCGCTTCGTGGAAGACGATTGGGAGAACCCGACCGTCGGCGCGTGGGGGCTTGGCTGGGAAGTCTGGTGCGACGGGATGGAAGTCAGCCAGTACACCTATTTCCAGCAGGTCGGCGGGCTCGACGTTTTTCCCGTTTCAGGGGAACTGACCTACGGGCTCGAACGCCTCGCCATGTATGTGTTCGGCGTCGACAATGTCTACGATCTGCCCTTCAACGACCCGGACTCGGCTGTGCCGCTGTCCTATGGCGATGTGTTCCTCGAAAACGAGAAGCAGCAGTCGGCCTTCAATTTCGAATATTCCGATGTCGAGATGCTGAAGCGCTGGTTTGCCGATTGCGAGAGCCAGTCGAACGCGCTGCGCGCTGCGAACCTACCGCTACCGGCCTATGATTATGCGCTGAAGGCCAGCCACACGTTCAACCTGATCGACGCGCGCGGCGCGATCAGCCCGACCGAACGCCAAGCCTATATCGCGCGGGTGAGGGACCTTGCGCGCGGCGCGGCGGCGCAGTGGGCGGAGCAGGAAGAGACGCGCGCGGGAGCCTGACTCGCTCACCCCGAATTAGAATTATTTCAAACCCGCTCTATTTGCCTTGACAGGCTAAAAAGCCGATTGCAACTCTAGGTTATTCCCGGACGCTGGGGTCTCGTAAGCTTGCGGTCGCGCTCGGGGGAGTTTTACGTATGGCGTATTTTTCGGGCGGAATGAAGTGTGCCGTGATCGGAGTGGCTGTGCTCCTTCTTTCAGCCTGCGGGGGCGGTGGTGGCGGCTGGAAACGGGTCGCCGGGCGGTCCTTCGGAGTCGCGTGCCAACCGGGAGTTTCCCGATGTTTTTTCCGTTAACATTGCGGAAAATCCAGATTCGTATGTCGCGTTTGATACGTCCCCCTTCAGCTTCTACGCACCCGACAACGACATTCCAACGCCACTGGTGCTGACAGGTAATGATGCTGGCCCATTCGACGTCCTGATGAATATCGGGGCGCCTGATGGTCAGGGAATCCGGCAGATTATCCTGTCGGTCAGGCCGAAAGGCATTCTCAACTTCGAGGACCCGAAGGATACTGACGGGGACAATTTCTACGTGTTCCAGATCAGCGGCGTGTATAAGGGGGAGACCCTGCGGGCGAAGATTGAGGTGACGGTCCTTGATGTGCTCGATGCAGCAGAATCTGACGGCAAGTCACTATTCGGGGAAGCATGGAAACAGCCGTTTGGCGCTTACATGACGGCCATTTCTAACCTCACGGGTGAAGGCACCGCGGAGATCGGGACGTCTATCTCCGGCGAGGCCAATGGGCAGACATCGGCTTATATTTTCACTGGCGAGTTTCTGGCGCGTGCACCTTCGGGCATGTCGCGCGTTTCAAGCGCAACCGATTTCGGAACGCGCTTTCAAGAGACCAGCGTCGACGGGACCCTGGAATTCAACTTTCTGAGCGCGCTGGCGAAGCCCAATGGCACTGGCACTGACCTGCTCCTGTCCGAAGCGGTCAAGGATCGGCTTGTGCTGCTGCGCCTTGATGATCCATCTGATTTCGACGCAATCAAGGGCAATATCAATCCGGACCTGTTAAGTGACAAGATCACCTACACGTTTGCGAATGGTCAGAACGAGGGCCGGTTGATCGGCGATGTGAATGGCGATGGGGTAAACGATATTTTTGTGCGGCCCATGGACACCGAGGTCACGCCCCAGTCGATGGGTATCATCTTCGGTGAATCCCTTGCCACGAACCCGTCCAGGACGCGTGCCGGCACATTTGATATCGCGTTGACCACATCCCAGATTTCGCGCTTCTCCTATTCCGAAGTCGTTTTCAAATCCTGGTTCGATGTCGGGCTTCTGCCCGATGCGGATGGCGATGGGTCGCCTGAGCTCGTGATTTCCAATACGTATGGATATGGGCCAGGCCGTGTCGGTCAGCCCGGGCCGGATTTTTGGTACATACGCGGTTCTTCCCTGCAGGCGGCTGGCGTGATTGATATTGATAGCATGGCGGCGGGCCAGGGATTTTCGTCATCATCGCTTGATATTTACTCTGTCGCTTCTGGATCCGACACGAACGATGACGGAATCGGCTCTGTCTTGGTGGGCGTGTACGACGCCATCCTCGTTTTCGACGGAGACGCCTTTGCGAATTTGGGATTTAGCGCCCCGCGAACGCGGATAACGCGGGAAGGTCTCCGGATCGGGTCATTGCTTACCGACGCCGGCGATCTGGATGCCTATGGATTGAATGAGTTGATCGCAATGAATCGCAACCGGACCGACCCGACCATCGTGAATGGGGTGGTGATTGCCAGGCCTGTGGATACCGTTCTGACCGGCACCGAGGACCATCTGGTCATCGATCTGTCAGCTCTTGTCGGGTTCGGGCAAGCCTCAGCGGCTATCCCTCTCAATCTGGCAGACGACAACATATTTGTGTTCGGTTTTTACGCTTCGAATGCGCAGTATGAGCCAAACTCACCTGATACGTCGGGCCGCATCGTGATCGTTGAGCGGGAGGCTGTGGCAGAGGCTGTGAAATCAGGCGCGCCGGAAATGATCATTCGAAACTGACCAGCCTCTCCTGCGTTGCCCCCAGATTTTCGGCGCCAAGGAGATAATTCCGCTAAGGTGGCCAAAACGACTGAGGAGGAATTCAGATGAGCAAGACCCCGAAAATAGCCGGCAAGCAGCCGATCCCGGTCGAAGTGGTGGCGGGCAAGACCTATTGGTGGTGCGCGTGCGGCCAGTCGAAGAAGCAGCCCTTCTGCGATGGCAGTCACAAGGGAACGGCGTTCGAGCCGGAGGGCTGGACAGCGGAAAAAACCGGCAAGGCGTTCTTCTGTGCCTGCAAGCAGACCGGCAAGTCGCCGCTCTGTGACGGGACTCATAACGGGCTCTGACCGAGGTCCGCTGGCCCCCGGGATCACACAAGATAAGCCTGCACTCGTCCTTCGACTTCGCTGATGACGAGTGCGGGCAGTTTGCAAGTGAGCGGACTAGCCGATCTCCTGCAGCTTTTCCCAATAATCGGTTGGGGGAATGCCCTCCATCATGGCGGCGACCATCTTTACGAAGTCAGCGTTGAAATAGAGGTTGCACAGGGTCCACAGGTCGCGCGTCCGCTCTGTTCCCAATACAAAGAAGATCACACCGCGATAGGATTCCCACGCTTCCTTGTCCATCGCACCGCTCTTGTACTGAAGCCACTCGAATTCGCGGGCGCGCATCTGGCCGATCATCCAGAAGATCAGTATGGTCTTGTCTTCAAAACTGGGCGTTTCCGTCTGGGAGAATATGCGCCCCAGATCGGGATGCTCGACGAATTTATAGACGCCGGTCTGGTCGTTCGCCAGCTGGGCCTGCCGCGATTCAGAGCGAAGGAGGGCGGTGCCCTGCCGCACCTGGATGGCCAGATAGATGAGTGTCGCGACCACCGCTATGACCCCGACGATCTGGGCGAGGTAGGCAATCTGTTCGAGCATGATGTTTATCCCCCAATATAGGCTCCAAACCTAGCAGACGGCCCGTGAATGTCGCCAAGAATCACAAGGCATCTGGCGCTCGGCTGTTGCGCCCCAGACTTGACCCCGGCGCAGGCGCGTCTATGCCGTGCAGGCTCAATTCCAAACGGCTGGACCCCTTATGGCTGACCTTCTGCTCGAGATCTTTTGCGAGGAAATCCCTGCACGCATGCAGGCCAAGGCCGAAGCCGATCTCGGCAAGGCGCTGGGCGATGCGCTGACCGGGGCGGGCCTCGCGTTTGATGCGCTTGAGACGGCGTCCGGGCCGCGCCGCCTGTCGGTGAACGTGACCGGGCTGCCCGTGAAATCGGCGGATGTGTCGGAACAGCGTAAAGGCCCGAAGGTCGGCTCGCCGGATCAGGCGATTGCAGGCTTCCTGAAGGGCGCTGGCCTGACCTCAATTGATCAGGCCGAAGTGCGGACAGACCCCAAGAAAGGCGACTTCTATGTTGCCATGCTGGACAAGCCCGGCCGCCTGACGGCGGACGTGGTGGCCGAGGCGGTGCCGGCGATCATTCGCAGCTTCCATTGGCCCAAGAGCATGCGCTGGGGCACCCGCGAACTGCGCTGGGTGCGCCCATTGCAGCGCATCCTGTGCGTGCTGGATGGCGTGGTTGTGCCGTTCGAGGTCGATGGGCTGGCCAGCGGCAACCAGACCGAGGGCCACCGCGTGCATGAACGCGGGCCGTTCACGGTGACGGGCTGGGCCGATTATTCAAAACAACTCGAAGGCAAGGGCCACGTGCGGCTGACGCGGGATGCGCGGCGCGATGTGATTGCCAAGGGCATTGCGGACGTGTGCGCCAAGGCAGGGCTCACATGGGTGGAAGACGCAGGGCTCCTGGAAGAGGTGACAGGCCTTGCCGAATGGCCGGTGGTCATTCTGGGCGATATGGACCCGGCCTTCCTGGAACTGCCGCCGGAAGTGATCACGCTGTCGATGCGTACGCACCAGAAATACTTCGCGGTGAACGACAAGAAGACCGGCAAACTGGCACCGCACTTTATCGTGGTCGCCAATATCGACGCGTCTGACGGTGGTAAACAGATCGCGGCGGGCAATGCGCGGGTCCTGTCGGCGCGGCTCGAGGATGGCCGGTTTTTCTGGGACAAGGACAAGTCAATCTCGCTGGACGAGATGGGACAAAAGCTGTCGACGATTGCGTTCAAGGACGAGTTGGGCAGTCTTGGTGACAAGGTGGAGCGCGTGGCGGCACTGGCGCGGGAACTGGCACCCGCCGTGGGCGCGGACCCGGACCTGGCCGAACGTGCAGCGCGCCTCGCCAAGGCGGACCTCGTGTCGGAAATGGTTGGCGAGTTCCCGGAACTGCAGGGCGTGATGGGGCGGTATTATGCGCTGGCGGCGGGCGAGCCTGCGTCTGTCGCCGATGCGATCCGAGACCATTACAAGCCGCAGGGGCCGTCAGACGCCGTGCCGACCGATCCGTTGGCGATTGCCGTGGCGCTGGCCGACAAGCTGGATACGCTGGTGGGTTTCTGGGCGATTGACGAGAAACCGACAGGATCGAAGGACCCGTTTGCGCTACGCCGGGCGGCTTTGGGTGTGGTGCGAATTGTGTTGGAGAATGAGGTTCGGTTGGGGGTTGCGAGCGCGCTCCTCAAGGCGCTCACCAAAGTATCGGTAAGAATTATCGTTCAGAAACCAAAAGATCGTCAGAAGGACGTTCTGGCACTACGTGACCGGGGAGTGCTGACGCCTGATCAAGCAATAGATGTTCAGATATCTATTGGAGAAGACATGGATGCGGAAGCGAAGGCGCATGTCAGCGATATTGCGTGGCAGCAAAGGTCCGCAATGATCAATGACCTCCTCTCCTTCTTCGCGGATCGCCTGAAGCAAGTCCTGCGCGACCAGGGCCAGCGGCATGACCTGATTGATGCCGTGTTTGCGCTGGGCGAGGATGATCTTGTGCTGATCACGCGGCGGGTCGAGGCGCTTGGCGCCTTCCTCGACACCGAAGACGGCGCGACGTTGCTGGCGGGCTACAAGCGCGCGGCGAATATCTTGAAGGCCGAAGAGAAGAAGGGCGCGCTGCCGGAGGACCTGTCCGTTGATGCGGCGCTAATAAAGAAGGGCCCCAAGGAAGAGCAGGGGCTGTATGCGGCGCTGACCGCTGTGCGCAAGGCGATCGCCGCGCCGCTGAAGGACGAGGATTTTGCCGGGGCGATGGGCGAGCTGGCCAGGCTGCGCGCGCCCGTCGACGCCTTCTTCGAGGGCGTCATGGTGAACGATGAGGACGCCAAGGTGCGCGCGAATCGCCTTGCTCTGCTGACCGAGGTGCGCGCGACGCTGCACCAGGTGGCGGACTTCTCGCTGATCGAGGGCTGATAGCGCCACCAGTGTTCCGGATCGGAACAGGTGGTGTTTACCATTGCGTGTCATATCGGCCACGTGGGTGGCGCTGGACCCGGAAAACTAGCCAAATGGGCGATTTCACGCACCCTGAGGTCTGGCAATCCGCGTTGCAATGCAGCATAGGATTTGCAGGTTTTGCGGCAACGAAATGGCACGCACGGTCGTTAAAGGGTAAGATTCATGGGTGAACCGGCTTTGAAACACGCAGAAGAAACGTGGGTTTACCGGTTTGGCGGCGGCACGGCCGACGGCGATGCCTCGATGAAGAACCTGCTGGGTGGCAAGGGCGCCAATCTCGCCGAAATGGCGAAACTCGGCCTGCCTGTGCCTCCGGGCTTCACGATCTCGACCGCCGTGTGTGCCGCTTATTACGAGCTGGAGCGCGAATACCCGTCGACACTGTCGCCGCAGGTGGACGCCGCGCTGGCCGCGATCGAGAGAGAATCCGGCAAGGGCTTCGGCGACCCGGACAACCCGCTGCTCGTCTCCGTGCGCTCGGGCGCGCGCGCGTCGATGCCGGGCATGATGGATACGGTGCTGAACCTCGGCCTGAACGAGGCCTCGGTGAAGGGCCTCGCGGCGCTGGCCGGTGAGCGCTTTGCCTATGACAGCTATCGCCGCTTCATCCAGATGTATTCCAATGTCGTGCTGGGCCTCAGCCACGACACGTTCGAGTATATCCTCGACGACTATAAAGAACGCCAGGGCTTTGAACTCGACACCGAGATGCAGGCCGAAGACTGGAAGGCGATTATCGTTTCCTACAAGGAAGCCGTACATAAGGATCTCGGCGAACCGTTCCCCGACGACCCGAAGAAACAGCTCTGGGGCGCCATCTCGGCCGTGTTCGGCTCGTGGATGAACGACCGGGCGATCACCTATCGCAAGCTGAACGATATTCCGGCCGAATGGGGCACGGCGGTGACCGTGCAGTCGATGGTGTTCGGCAACCTTGGCGAGACGTCGGCGACCGGCGTGGCGTTCACACGCGACCCGTCGAATGGCGAAGCCATCTTCTATGGCGAATACCTGATCAATGCGCAGGGCGAAGACGTCGTGGCAGGCATCCGTACGCCGGCGCCGATCTCGCGAGAACGGGCCGACACGCTGAAATCCTCAGACTCGCCACTCGAAGAAGCGATGCCGCCGGTCTATGCCCAGCTGCGCGATGTGGCGAACACGCTGGAGCGCCACTACAAGGACATGCAGGACCTGGAGTTCACCGTCGAGAATGACCGGCTTTACATGCTGCAGACGCGTAGCGGGAAACGCACCGCGGCTGCGGCGCTGAAGATTGCCGTCGACATGGCGCGTGAGGGCCTGATCACGGAAGAGGAAGCCGTGCTGCGGCTGGAACCGTCACAGCTCGACCAGTTGCTGCACCCGACCATTGCCGAGAACGCGTATCGCGACGTGATCGTGACCGGCCTGCCGGCCAGCCCCGGCGCCGCCGTGGGCAAGGTCGTGTTCGACTCTGAGGAAGCCTTTGCGATGGCCGAGAAGGGCGAGGACGTGATCCTCGTTCGCATCGAGACCAGCCCGGAAGACATCAAGGGCATGCATGCGGCCCGCGCCATCGTGACCGCGCGCGGCGGCATGACCAGCCACGCCGCCGTTGTCGCGCGCGGCATGGGCCGGCCTTGCGTCTGCGGCGCCGGTGGCCTGCAGATCGATATGGCCAAGGGCGTGTTCCGCGTCATGGGCCGCGAAATCAAGAAGGGCGAGATCATCACGGTGGACGGCGCAGCCGGCCAGGTGATGCTCGGCGCCGTCGAGATGTCGCAGCCCGACCTGTCGGGTGATTTCGGTGCGCTGATGGGCTGGGCCGACAAGGTCCGTAAGCTGAAGGTGCGTGCGAATGCCGAGACGGCGCTGGACGCGCGCACGGCCGTCGAGTTTGGCGCGGAAGGCATTGGCCTCTGCCGGACAGAGCACATGTTCTTCGATGCCGAACGTATCCCTGAAGTGCGCGCGATGATCCTGGCCAATGACGAGAAAGGCCGCCGCGAGTCGCTTGCCAAGCTGCTGCCGATGCAGCGCAGCGATTTTGAAGAATTGTTCCGCATACTCGGCGACATGCCGGTGACGATCCGCCTGCTGGATCCGCCACTGCATGAATTCCTGCCGCACAATGATGCCGACATGGACGAAGTGGCGAAAGCCTCGGGCGTGTCCGTGGACGAACTGAAACGCCGGGCGGCTGAATTGCACGAGAGCAATCCGATGCTGGGCCATCGTGGCTGCCGCCTTGGTATAACCTATCCAGAGATCTACGAGATGCAGGCGCGTGCCATTTTCGAGGCCGCCGTCAATGTGTCGAAAGAGACGGGACACCCGCCGGTTCCTGAAGTGATGATCCCGCTGGTGGCGACGCACAAGGAGCTGTCGATTCTGAAGGCGGTCGTCGATGCAGCAGCCAAGGCCGTGTTCAAGGAAACCGGCACGACGCTGGAATACATGGTCGGCACGATGATCGAATTGCCGCGCGCCGCGCTGCAGGCCGGGGAAATCGCCCATTCGGCGGAGTTCTTCTCTTTCGGTACCAATGACCTGACGCAAACGACGCTGGGCATCTCGCGCGATGATGCGGGCCGGTTCCTCAAGATCTACGAGGAGAAGGGCATCTACGAGAAGGATCCCTTTGTGACGCTGGACCAGGTCGGCGTCGGGGAACTCGTGAAAATTGCTGCTGAACGCGGCCGCAAGACCCGTCCGGGAATCAAACTGGGCATTTGCGGTGAGCATGGTGGCGACCCGGCATCGGTGGCCTTCTGCCATCGTTTGGGGCTCGATTACGTGTCCTGCTCCCCGTACCGGGTGCCGATTGCGCGTCTTGCTGCGGCCCACGCTGCGCTCAAAGAATCGCTTAAATAGACGGCAAGCCGCTCATTTCGATGGCAAAATGGTGTTGTAGTTTTGCCACAGCTGCATTGCGCGCCGAAGACCTGTCCCGGAGGGGCGGGTCTTAAATTCTTATGAAATTCAACAGATTGCAGGACGAAATTGCTGCAGTGCGGAAAACCGGCCGATTCGGCGGTTCCCGACCTGACAGAATTGTCACTGACAGAAGTGGCCAGGTTCTTGCTAGGAAGGGGGTTGGCCGCCTACCTCCCGCCTAGAAGCGGGGCTGATGTGGCCTGCAAATGTAGTCAAACCAAATACGCCCGGGCCAAAATGACGAAGTTATATCGTCTGCCGGGGATTGGGGAGCGGTGATGTTGTTAAGGGTTCTTAAACCACGACGGGCGACTCTGTCGCCGATGAGTGGGCTCCGAGAGAAGCTCAAGCGTTGGTGGATGATAATGACAGACGACGAACAGCGAGATATCTTTATCCGTGGCGCCACGATCGCCGTGTGCGCCGTGGCTGCGACTGTTACCTTGCCAATGGTCGGCCAGATCCAGGCAGAGAAGCGTGCAGACGCCGATTTCCGTGAGCAGGCCGTCCGGCTTGCCAGCATGGAAGACGGTGGTGTCACCGTCCGTTCAGCGGCCTACACGCCAGCGCTGCTCGATACGCCATGGATGCGTACCGTCGAATATACGCTCGAGCGCGACACCGGTTCTTCGATGAGCCGCTATGCGATGCGCGACCGCGATGGCGCGGCGCTCAATTCGCTGGTCAGCTTCCGCCCCGAACATATCAAGCGCGCCGAGACGATCAGCGCGGAACAGAAGTGCATGGCGCAGGCCGTGTACTACGAGTCAGCGCACGAGCCGCTCGATGGCCAGATGGCCGTTGCCGAGGTCATCGCCAATCGCATGGCCGACCATCGCTATCCGGACAGCGCATGTGGCGTGGTGTTCCAGGGCGCGACGCGCACGACCGGTTGCCAGTTCACGTTCACCTGCGACGGCGCTCTTAAAACGCCGCCGATGGGTCGCAACTGGGAGCGCGCCAAGACGATCGCTGCCCACGTGCTGATGAATCTGAGCGACGACAAGACGGGTGGTGCCACGCACTATCACGCGACCTATGTCGACCCGATCTGGAGCGCCGGCCTGATCAAGACCGACAAGATTGGCATGCATGTGTTCTATCGCTTCCCGCGCGGTTCCGAATGGGCCAGCGTGCGGCAAGACTTCACCACCAAGCGTACAAAGGCCCAATATGCCTCGCTGGACAAAGAAGAAACGATCACGCCGGTTGACGGCGCAGCGACCTCCCACATCCAGCTGGTTGAAGCGCCGACGATTGCACCAGCCTCGGTGACGACGTCCGACCGTACGATCACCAATGGCGCACCGCGCCTGACAACGATCCGTTCGGTTGACTATGAAGAACCGCAGCTGAAAACGTCGGGCAATGCCGACACGGTTGCCGCCTACATGGCCAAGCAAACCGGCATCGAAGTCGCGAGCAATGACGTCGATCTGAGCGTTCTGCGCTAGGTCAGCATGTCTTCAGGCAAAATATTCGAGACCGTCGATGCTTGCATCGACGGTCTTTTTGCATCTGAAGATACCGTGCTTGAATCCATTCGTGATCGTGCCCGCGAGGCCGGACTGCCCGAGATCGAAGTCTCGTCAGGGCAGGGTAAGTTCCTTTACCTGATGGCCAGGATGACAGGGGCAGAGCGGATGCTGGAGATTGGGACGCTCGGCCGGTATTCGACTGTATGGATGGCCCTTGCGTTGCCTGACGGCGCAACGATGACCACGCTGGAACTCGACGCCGCGCATGCCGCTTTGGCGCGAGAGACGTTTTGCGATGCGGGACTGGGCGGCATGTTTACCGTCATCGAGGGACCGGCGCTGGCGAGTCTGGCGCAATTGGGTGGGCTATTCGATCTCGTCTTCCTTGATACCAACAAGGATGACTATCCGGCCTGCCTCGACCATGTGGTGCGCCTGTTGCGGCCTGGCGGCGTGCTGCTGGCGGACAATGTCATTCGCAAGGGCGCTGTCATGGATCCGCCTGATGGGGATCCGATGGCGCGGGGGGCGGCTGACTTCAATCGCCTGCTGGCGGGGCACCCGGAATTCGAGTCGATCATCCTGCAGTAAGTCGGACGCAAGGGTCATGACAGACTGGCCGTCGCGCGAAAACGGGACTAGGCGCGCGGGGGAACTTGCGACTTGACGCGTTTGCGGATGGCGCCCGGCAGCCAGCGGGTCATGAATCGGGCGCGTTCGGCATCCTTGCCGACCATGTAATGGACGTCCTTGCCATGCGCGGCGTCCCAGGCACGTTCGGCCGCCATCGACACCGGATAGATGTTCATGCCGTTCTCGCGCAGCTGGTCCGACATTTTGACGTTGGAACCTTCTGCGGCGCCCATGTCGAGGATCGGTGTGTCGACAAACCAAGGCATCAGGCTGGTGACGCGTATGTCGAGATCGCGGAATTCCGCGTCGAGCGCTTCAGTCAGACCGCGCACCGCGAACTTTGTGGCCGAGTAGACGGCGAGCTGCGGCGAACCGACAATACCGGCGGTGGAGGCCGTATTGACGACGCGCGCGCCGCGCGTTGCCTTGAGCAGGGGCAGGCAGGCCTGCACGCCATTGATGACGCCCTTCAGGTTGACGTCGATGACCCAGTCATTTTCTTCAGGGGACACGTCTTCGAACCAGCCATGGCGTCCGACACCGGCATTGTTGAACAGCACGTTCATGCCGCCCTCGGTCGCGTCGCCGAATCCGCGCACGGCGGCGGTCCAGTCAGCGCGCTGGCGGACGTCGAGCGTGGCGACATGGCAGTTTTCAGTGCCGATCTCGTCTGCGACCTGGGCGAGGCTGGCCGAGTTCACATCATAGAGGCCGCAATACCAGCCGCGTTTGGAAAAATGCCGGGCCGTCTCGGCGCCAATGCCGGAAGCTGCGCCGGTAATGAATATGCTCTTGCGTCCGCCCGATCGGGTCATGCGCTGTCCTTCTTGCGAGGTAGGTCTCGCTACCTCGTAGTGTCAGACCACATCCAGTCCCACGTCAAGGTTTGGCGCCGAATGGGTGAGGGCTCCGACGGAGATGAAATCGACGCCGGTTTCGGCAATCCCGGCCACGGTCGAGAGGTTCACACCACCGGAGGCTTCGGCGGTTACGCGTCCGTCGATGATCTTCACGGCGCGGCGCAGTGTGTCGGTGTCCATATTGTCGAGTAGGATCGCATGCGGCGTATGCTTCAGCGCCTCTTCCAGCTGTTCGAGTGTGTCGACCTCGATCTCGATCATGCGGAGATGGCCGGCATAGGCCTTGGCGCGGGTCATGGCCTCGGCAATCGAGCCGCAGGCGGCGATATGGTTGTCCTTGATCAGGATCGCGTCATCGAGACCGTAGCGGTGGGCCGTGCCGCCGCCGCAACGGACAGCGCGCTTTTCGAGTGCGCGATGGCCAGGTGTCGTTTTCCGTGTGCAGACAATTCTTGTATCGGTATGGGCTACGGCTTCGACGAAGCGACGTGTCAGCGTGGCAACGCCCGAAAGGCGACCGATAAAGTTCAGCATAGTGCGTTCCGCCGTCAGGATGGAACGGGCGGTGCCGTCGAGACGGCCGATCACATCGCCCGGGACGATGACGCTGCCATCAGGCTTTTCGATGGTGAGATTCATGGCCGGGTCGATGAGGTGCAGGGCGTGGGCCGCAGCATCGAGACCGGCGATGATTCCGGGCTGGCGCGCGGCGATCACGACGCGCATCGTCGTTTCCGGCGAAATCGTGGCATCAGTGGTCAGGTCGCCCGCCCGGCCGAGATCTTCTGCAAGCGCAAGGCGCACGATCGGATCGAGGATAATGGCGGGCAGCGGCGGGGGTACGGGGCTCATGTCTGGACAGCCTCTTCGGTCGGGTCTGTGAAATCGCTCAGGAGGAACGAACGTTCGGGCGCGCCGGTGTCGGGAAAGTCGCTTCTGAAATGGCCGCCGCGGCTTTCCTTGCGGGCGAGGGCGGCGGTTGCCATCAGGCCAGCTGTGACTAGCGGGCGGGCGGACCCGTGAACGGTGCGGAGGGTTTCGATCGTTCCGATCAATTGGTTCAGGCCAGTCGCATCGCGGACCACGCCGCACTTGGACGACATTTCTCCGCGCAGGATTTGCAGTGCGTCATGCGGCAGCGATGCGGGCACGTGTGCGGTGGACGCGCCGGGGGCATCGAGTTCGGCGTCGCGCAGGTGCTGGGCGATGCGATGGGAGAACACGACCGCTTCGAGCAGGGAATTGGAGGCCAGCCGGTTGGCGCCATGCGCGCCGGTGGATGTGCATTCTCCGCAGACGGATAGGCCATTGAGCGTCGAGCGGCCCCAGAAGTCAGCCACGATGCCGCCCATGTGATAGTGCGCGGCGGGCGCAATCGGGATCATCTCGAAACGTGGATCGATCCCGGCGCTCTTGCAGGCCGAGAAGACGGTCGGGAAGTGTTCGGGGAAATGATTGCCCACGGCCGACCGGCAGTCGAGAAAAGCACCACGCCCGGACGCACGTTCGGAATGAATGGCGCGGGCGACCTCGTCGCGCGGGGCGAGCTCTTCCAGCGTATGGTAGTTCGCCATGAAGCGTTTGCCGTCGCGGTTACGCAGGGTCGCGCCTTCGCCGCGCAGGGCTTCGGTGGCCAGCGGGGCGGGGTCGCGGCCGATGTCGATGGCGGTCGGGTGGAATTGGACGAACTCGACATCAGCGATCAGGGCGCCCGCCTCATAGGCCATGGCGATGGCGTCGCCGCGGGCTTCGCGTGGATTGGTCGTGACTTGGAACAGGCCGCCGGTGCCACCGGTGCACAGCACGGTCTGGCGCGCCGTCTGGGTCGTCAGGTTTCCCGAACTGTCGCGCAGGACGACGCCAGCGACGCGGTGGTTGGCATCCTGGAGAAGCCCAACCGCCCTGACGCCTTCGATCACGGTAATATGGGTCGAGGCGGCCACGGCGGCGACGAGCGCGTCCATGATGGCCTTGCCGGCTAGGTCGCCTGCCACACGGGCCACACGGGGCCGGGAATGGGCTGCTTCGAGCGAGAGCGCGAGCGCGCCATCCGGCGTGCGGTCAAACGGGACGCCGAGCGTGATCAGGTCGCGGACCCGGGCCGGGCCTTCTTCGGCAATCAGGCGGGCCACGACAGGATCGACAAGTCCGGAGCCGGCATTGATCGTATCGTTGGCATGCTGGTCGGCGCTGTCCAGCGGATCAAGCGCCGCCGCAAGGCCGCCCTGTGCCCAGGCAGACGAGGCCGCCTGACCGAGCGGTGCCGGTGAGATGACCACGCAGGCGCGCGGTGCAAGTTCCAGCGCGAGGAACAGGCCAGCAAGGCCTGCGCCGACGATCAGCACATCGCTGTCAGCCGCGCCGGATGCGGCGATAGTTTGATTGCCCACACTGGTCACTGATTCAGGATATCCCGTCATTGGCGCGGCGGAATTCAGCCGGCGCGGTTACTGCCGACACGAGGGCGCCAAACATGCGGTTTGCCGATTCGATCGTCAGTGTGAAATTGTCAGGCATGTAGACGAGGCCTTCGACCTTGGATTCGAGCATTTCCTCGATTTGGGACCGGATCGAGACCTGGTCTCCGAATCGGCGCGCCTGGCAGGACTGGCGCACGACGGAGCGTCCCCAGAGCGAGCAGACCTCGACGGCAGTGAGTTCGCAGGCATACTGGCCTGGCTCGGGATGCGGGGACAGGTGCATCGTGCCTGTCATCAGGCACTCGCCATTGCGGTAGGGCCGCGTCTGGAACGTCCAGGTGCCAAGGACATCCGACGTGTCGGCATCCTTGTTGCTGCCGGCGCTGGCCGGTAAGCTGGTGAGAAGAACAAGCGCGGCCATGGCCACCAGTCGGATCCTTGCCCGGAACATTATTGTCTCCTCTGCGCAACTGCGCCCGTTCCAAACTTAAGCCCAGCGTGTGCGCGTGCACAATTGCCGGGCTGTCTCATACGACCATTTCAAGATCGAGTGGCTTGAGACCGGTCTTGAATGCCAGGGGTTTCGCCAATTTTGGCAACGCCATCATCGCATCCAGTGCATCCTTGGCCCGCAGCCGCACGTCTTCCGGGATCTTGACCTCGTACTTGCCGGTGACGAGGCAGTCATAGATGTTTTCCAGCGTGATACGCTTCATGTGCGGGCACAGGTTGCACGGGCGAATGAAGTTCACATCCGGGTTCACCGCAGCGACGTTGTCGCTCATCGAGCATTCGGTGAGGAGGACGACCTTGGTCGGGCTGTTATCCGACACATAATTGGCCAGCGCCGAGGTGGAACCGGCGAAATCGGCTGCTTCGAGCACGTCAGGCGGGCATTCCGGGTGGGCGAGCACAACGATGCCCGGATGGGCCTCGCGCAACTGGTGGACGTCATCGGCCGAGAACAGCTCGTGCACTTCGCAGGCACCGGGCCAGGTCATGATGCGGATATCGGTCTGGGCTGCGACGTTCTTGGCGAGGTACTGGTCGGGCACCATGATGACCGTGTCGGAATTCCATGCCTTGGCGATGTGCTCGACGACCTGCGATGCGTTGGAGCTGGTGCAGGTAATGTGGCACTCGGCCTTCACGTCGGCGGTGCAGTTCACGTAGGTGACGATCGGATAGTCCGGGTATTTTTCCTTGATCAGTCGCACGTCGGCGCCGGTGATCGAGGCAGCGAGCGAACAACCTGCCCGCAGGTCGGGGATGAGGACCGTCTTCTCGGGTGCTAGGATTTTCGAGGTTTCGGCCATGAAGTGCACACCGGCTTGGACGATGACGTCGGCGCTGGTGGCGGAGGCTTCGCGGGCCAGTTGCAGACTGTCGCCGCGAAAATCGCCGACGAGGCTGAAAATGTCAGGCGTCATGTAATTGTGGGCGAGGATGACAGCGTTCTTCTCTTTCTTGACCCGGTTGATCGCGGCGACGAGCGGGGCCACAGCGGGCCACTCCATCGGCGTGATGAAATCCGCGACCAGCGGGTAGAGATGGTCTGTCTCGGCCTTCACGGCGGCGTCATAGAACAGGCCGCGCGTGCTGGCGGCGGATGCGCCGCGCAGGGGTGTCGGGGTAGGGCAGCCGGGAGTGGAATCGATCAGTCTGGCCATGGGGTCCTCCTTACACCGAGACACTTATGCTCGATACGAGTATAATGTAGGTCTGAAACTGCCCGTTTCAAGGGCTCAGCCTTCAAACGTCCGGGATCAGGGCTCGCGCGCAAGGCTTCTGCAATAGTTATACGCACTATGAGCAAAAGGGGTTCTAGCGTTGGGGGTGCAGGTTGGCAAGTGGCGGCTATTTAACACGATTGATGGCATTCAGCTTTTCAAGCACCCGCCGGGCCGCAGCCTGACTCATCTTTCCAGGCGTATTGAGAACGTGCTCGCAAACCGACGTGATAAATTCTTTAGTCGTCCGCTTGCTGGTCAATGTGTTCTTGCTAATTAGTTCCACGATGTCGCCGAGGGCATCGAGTGCCAGGGCGCGTTCCGCATCTTTTGGTTCCGCTTGGAACGACCACGCATCCACAGCTTCCTCAGTCATTAGGGGCAGGCCTGATGCTGCTTCGGGAGGAACAACTCGAGCGGACAATGCGCGGACGGCATGGAGCGATGGAGACGTGCCGAGGATTGCATAGGCGGCTTTCCGCGCTTCAATGAAATCTGGTTGACCATGCACGTGTCTCAGCAGCGCTGATAGAGTCTTCGAGCGCTGTTCGCGCCAATAGTCTGAACGCTCAAAGCGCGCATCGTTTAGTATACGCTCGAAGTCCATTCTTTGCTTGTTTCGCCATTGGGGGTTCTCATCCCAAAATTCCGCCGCTTCCTGAGTGTGCTGCAAATCGCTCCATCTCTGATCTAGTCGCCGCATGCGGTCTTCCACCGGTCCGACGAGAAGATCGTATTTGCTTACGATCCAGTTCGCGACCTTGCGTTCATGTTCGCATCTGCTCGAAATGAGTTCATTCAATCTCTGGAGGCTGTATGGAATTCCGCCGCGAAATTGGGCTGCGCTCTTTTCGACGTGCGCAGCAATGCGCTTTGCGAATTTGTTGGACACCTTCGCCTGGACAGGGTCGTGTGGATCGGTGCCCTTGTAGGCTTGTCTGAAAATCCGCCGTTCCAGAAACGGATCGAAAAAATCCAGCTGTCCAGCCTCGAACAGACGTTCTTGGGCCTTGTTCCGCTGCATGATGCCAAAGGCCTGTAGCAGGGCGGCAATGATAACGACATCGACGAGCAGACGGGAAATGAAGACGATGTGCCGGGCTGCGGCGCCCTTCGGCACGAAAGGTTCCTCTTGGGTCACGTCGTAGATGTCGACCCAATCCACGATGGGAACCCCCTTGGCGAGTTCAGTGCCAAAGAATTTCAGCCACTCGACTAGGCCGGTCGATTGCGCGGCGCCGGTCAGGATCATCGGATCGACCGGTTCGAACAGGTCGAAATGCATCTGGATCTGGCGAAGCGCGAGCGGCACCAGAATGAACAGCCAGGCATAGCCCATGAGGGCTTCATCGCGCAGGTCATTGGCAAAGCCGATGCGAAACTGGTCTGGTCGCGTGGTCTGGATTCGCAGGGATTTTTCCCGGTCGTCCTCCACCCATGCCCACCGGCGACCGAGACCGAAAATGATCAGACTGGCGACCCCGATAGGTGCAAGGCCCCAGGGATGCGGCAGCGCATAGCCCATAGCTGACAACGGCAGCATCACCAGAACAAGGATGAGCTGGGGCACCATCCATCCGCCCTGTGTCGCTCCGGAAAGGGGTGCTAGAGCGTTTCAGTTTTTGGCGGAAGCATAACCCGCTCCTGTGATATAGTTTTGGCATTCGGATGAGCTGATGGTCTTCACGATTTTTCCGGTTTCATGGATGACGTCTTCGATTGTGTGTTTCTGGGCCGTGCGCATG